>JBAXRC010000150.1:0-5994 GCA_037131415.1 bacterium
CAGCAGGGGAACTGGTCCGGCAGGGGCTCGCGCGCGGATTCGACACCTCCCTGGCCGGTACGCTGGGGCGGCCATTCGCTTTCCGGTTCAAAGGGTTCCTGCGGGTGCCCGCCAAGGGGCTGTATGTCCTGCGCATGCAGGGATCCGATGGCTACCGCATTACCGTGGATGGGCGGGAGGTGCTGGCTTGGGAGGGTTCGCACGGGCCGGCTGAACGCTCGGGCTCGATGAATCTCGCCAAAGGGGATCATCCCCTGGCGGTGGACTATTTTGTTGACCGGTCGTCCTCACCCTTTTTCAAGTTGGACTGGGAAGGGCCGGGGCTGGCCCGCCAGGAAATTCCGGTATCCGCCCTGGTGCACCAGGATACCCGTCAAACCCCCGAGACGATCCTGACCACCGCGGGTGGCGCGAATGGAACGGCGATGATCAAGGTCAAGGTGAATACCCGGGGCCATGCCGTCAGCCGGGTCCAGTTGTTCCTGGGCACGATGCGAATTGCCGAAGGCACAGGCGCCCAGCTTGTCTATCAGGGGCCCATGCTGGAGGGGACCAATACCGTTTGGACGCGGGTTACCTACGACAAGCAGTGCACCATGGATTCCCAGCCGACAACGATGATGGTTTCCGGGCCTCCGGTGAAGGGGGGGTGGACCGTGTCGTCCGTGGGCGAGCGCAAGGCGGTGAAGGGCCTGTGGCAGACGGCGCCGGACGCCTTTTCCTTTATCGGCGAAGGGGAATACGTTGTGACCCGCCGGGTCACCGGGGATTTCACGCTGACCTGCCGTATTGACTCCTACGCCGGCAGCAAGGGTGAACCGGTCAATGGGTGGTCGTGGGTCGGGCTCACCGCCAGGGAACATGGGAATGAGCGGTCGTGGGGGCAGGAGTTCGGCGTTTACCAGATGGCGCACCTCGGGTTGCGAACCACACCCAATTTCAGCGATCAGGGTGACAGCCGGCTCAGTGACTACGTATTGCCAAAGGGGCATTCGTGGTTGCGTGTGGTTCGGCAGGGCCATGCCTGGATGGCGTGGTCATCAGCCGATGGCAAGATCTGGGAAATCGGGGCGACCCACTTGAAGCCCATGGAGGCAGGCATGGATGTCGGTCTCGTCTTCCGCGTTCTCCCGCAGGATGCCCAGGCGTATTTCCATGCGAAGGTGTCCCGGGTGAAACTGGAAGCCGGGGTGGCCAAGAACATGGCGTTTCCCGCTTCCATCCCGGCCACCCATACGGACGGGGTGCGTTGGACCGGTGTCGTAATGGCGCGATCCGATGCCCGCGTGGTGGTGCTGCGCTCATCGGAAAAGGGCTTGCTCCGGTCCACCGATGATGGCAAGACCTGGGGGGCCGCCAACGGCGGCTTGACGGGCGCCGCCAATGTGGTGCGCAGCGTGGCCATTCATCCGAAGGATCCGCAAATCATGTTCCGCGCCGCCGGGTGCGTGGATCCCGCCGGCAAGTGGGAGGGGGGCTTGTGGAAGACGACGGATGGCGGCGCGACCTGGAAGAAACTCGAGTTCCCGGGCGACTTTGATGGCAACGGGCCTTCCGCCCTCTGCGGCGAGGTTGTCGCCTTCGATCCGGAGAAGCCGGAAACCGTATTCGTTGGAACGGAAACCAGGGGCTTGTTCCGGAGTGATGACGGTGGCGCCACCTGGGTCAAGCTGGGAATTGACGGCGAGCGCATCACGGCGGTGGCGGTGAACGGCTGGTGCCGTGGCGATAATGGGTTCCCTCAACTGCATGCCGTTACCTGTCCTGACGCGCTGATGCCGCTGCTGGGACGCGGCAAGCCGGCCCTGTCGGTGCCCGTCAAGGCTTCCCGTGATTATGTCAGCCACAATGGTGGCAGGAGTATGTGGCCGATCTGCGAATGGGGCGAGGTGGGGTATTTGAATGTCGCCTTCGACAAAGGGACCTGGGCCGAGCCTTCCTACGCCACGACGCATGGCTATTGCCAGTCATTGGGCGAGAGCAAAATGTTCCTTTTTCCTGCGTCCAAGAACCTGGAGATTTTCCGGCCGGTCACGGCCGTTGCCAGTTCCGGGCATGGCGATACCCGGTGTGGGCGCGCCTTGCTTCAGGCGCTGGATCCGGCGAAGCCGGGCCGGCTGTCGCGTAGCGAGCACTTTGGCTTGAGGTGGGACTGGATTGAGACGCGCGGTGATGTGCCGCAGGGCGGGTATATCGCGTTTAGCGGGGAATATGTCCTGGGCGATCGCTGGTGGTTGCTGGCGACGGATGGACTGTACCGGTCCGAGGATGGCGGAAGGACATTGAAGAAGGTGATGGGGGAACGCTAGTATGCAAGATTCTGGGTGACTTCTCGGAATGTTTCCGAGGCTCATGAATCGAAAACAAGGTGGGGATAGGAAAAGGAGATAGAGAATGAGAGTAATGGCAATGTGTCGGCGTATTATAGTGGCGGCATTGTGCGCATCCGCACCGGCGGCTTATGCGGATGTGACGATGTCCCAGATGTTCTCGGACAATATGGTGCTGCAGCGGAACATGAAGGTTCCTGTGTGGGGGCAAGCCAAGCCTGGCGAAAAGGTTACGGTTGCCATTGCCGGCAAGCAAGCCGTTGCAAAGGCCAATGCGAAGGGCGAGTGGATGGCGAAGCTCGGTCCCCTGACGGCAGGCGGACCGTATACCTTGAGCGTCACCGGCCTGAACAAGATCACGCTGACCAATGTACTCGTTGGCGAAGTCTGGATCTGCTCGGGTCAGTCGAACATGGAACTCGGGATGACCCAGGTTAAGAATTCTGGGTCCGAGATTGCCGCCGCCAACTGTCCGCAGATCCGCCTGTTCACCGTAAAGCATGGGATTGATCCGCGTCCGCAACACCGCCTTTCGGGGGAAGCGACATGGCTGGAGTGTTCGCCGAAAACCGTGGTGCAAAACGGGTGGGGTGGTTTCTCCGGGGTGGGGTATTTCTTCGGGCGCGCTCTCCAGGAGAAACTGAAGGTGCCCGTTGGCATGATCAACATTGCGATTGGCGGTTCATCCTGCCAGTCGTGGATCAGTGCGGATGGATTGAAAAACATGACGGAGTTCACCAATGCCGTGGCGCTACTGAAGGCCGCGCCGGATTTTTCGAGCATCTCGGATCAGGTGCGGGAGGACTCCAAGAAGGGCGGCGACAGCATGAAGAGGGCGATTGAGGCATGGTGCCAGGCGAATGATCCCGGCAAGAAGCTGGCGATGACGTGCCTGTCGATTCCCTGGAACCGTAATCAGGCCATGATGTTGGCCTGTCCGCCAGCGCAGGTTGCGGCGATGCCGCCGGAGCGGGATCACAACTTTCCCGGCGTACTGTTCAACGGCATGATTTCACCCGTCATCCCGTTCGGGATCCGCGGCGTCATCTGGTATCAGGGTGAGAATGATGTCGGGCGCTCCGGCCTGTATGGCAAGCTCCTGACCGGGATGATCAAAGATTGGCGTACGCATTGGGGGCAGGGGGATTTCCCGTTCGGCATCGTGCAGTTGCCGCCCTTTAACTATGGCGGCGACACTTCGCCCAAATTCGCCGAGTTGTGCAATGCGCAGTTGATTGCATCCAAGACCGTGCCCAACGCGGGGCTCGTCGTCACGACGGATATCGGTGATGCCGGCAACATCCATCCAAACAACAAACAGGACGTTGGCAAGCGACTGGCGCTGTGGGCGCAGGCCAAGGTGTATGGCGACCTGAAACTCGTGTATTCCGGGCCGATCTACGACTCGATGACGGTGGCTGGAAAGAAGATTAAGCTGCAGTTCAAGCAGTGCGGTGGCGGCTTGGTTTCATCCGACAGCAAGCCCTTGAGAGAGTTTACCATTGCCGGACCTGACAAGGTTTTCCATCCGGCGAACGCCGAGATCAGCGGGAATACGGTTGTCGTGTCAAGCGATGCCGTGGCCGCTCCGGTGGCCGTCCGCCATGCATGGCAGCAGACTCCGAACCCCAACCTGGCGAACAAGGAGGGCTTGCCGGCGTCCCTGTTCCGCACGGATGATTTGCCTGGCGTCTCTGTGAAAGCGAAGTAATTGATAAGTCCCGTCAGACGAGGAACTCGTAGCATGAAGAGTAACGTGAAGTGGAAACAGGTGATGATGGTTGTGGGGATGCTGGTGGGGGGCTTGTCCCTGCCGGGTTACTCGTCTGATTGGGTCAGGGTGGCTTATGATGATGCGGGCGTGCAAAATGCCCAGCCTCACTTCAAGAAAGCCACTGCTAATTGGCAGGTTCCGAATACAGAAGCCTTTGACGAGGCGTTGCGCACGGTGGTGTTTGGCCCGTATATCTGGTTCGGGTATGGCGGGATGAATCCCAAGGCGGAATACAAGGCCAAGGTGCGCTTTCTCGCCGATGGACGGCGGGTGATGCGTGTGAAGGCGGGGGAGATTACCGTGCTGGAGTCCGTGGCCACCGAGGGGGGCAAGCTGGTTGAGCGCGAGATCGTCCTTCCTCCAGCCGCGTATTCAGCAGGGTCGCTGGAGCTGGTGTTCGAGTTGATTTCCGATTGCAATGGAGGAATGGTTTCGGATGTTGAAATCCTCTCGACGGATCCCAAGCCGTTGGGGGTGTCAAATGGAACGGCTCCAGCCAACCTGGCGGAGCGCGGGGAGACTGTCGCCCGGCGGGATGCGAGGATGAAATGGTTCCGGGAGGCGCGCTTCGGGATGTTCATTCATTGGGGACTGTATGCGGTGGCAGCGGGAGAGTGGAATGGCAAGCCTGTAACCACGGCGGCCGACGGTAATTGGTTTAGCAATGCGGGCGAATGGATCATGTATGACGCCAGGATCCCGATCGCGGACTATGCCGCGATGGTGTCGAAGTTCAACCCGGTGAAGTACGATCCCGAAAAGTGGGTGCTCGCGGCGAAGGCCGCCGGCATGAAATATATGGTCATTACCACGAAGCATCATGAGGGCTTCGCCATGTTCAAGACGGCGGCGACGCCTTTCAATATTATAGACGCGACGCCCTACAAGCGTGATCCGATGAAGGAGCTGGCCGCCGCCTGCCGAAAGCATGGCATGAAGCTGGGCTTCTATTATTCGCAGAACCTGGACTGGCATCATCCCGGCGGTGGCGGGAACGATTGGGACAAGGCGCACCAAGGGGATGCGGACCAGTATGTTGACAAGATCGTCATTCCCCAGGTCCGTGAAATCCTGAAAAACTATGGCGATATCGCCGTGATCTGGTGGGATATCCCGGGCGGGGCGATCAACAAGGCGCGGGCCGACCGGATTTACAAGACCGTGCTGGAGTTGCAGCCGAAGATTGTCATGAACAACCGGCTGGGAGGCGGCTACTGGGGTGATACCGAGACCCCGGAGCAGCATATCCCCGCCACGGGGTATCCGGGACGCGACTGGGAAACCTGCATGACGATGAATAATACCTGGGGATTCAAGAGCCTGGACAACAAATGGAAATCCGCCGAGACGATGATCCAGATGCTGTGCGACATCGCGAGCAAGGGCGGCAACTACCTGTTGAACGTGGGACCGACGGCCGATGGCGAGATCCCCCAGGAGAGCCTGGACCGTCTGACCGAGATTGGCAAGTGGATGAAGGTGAATGGCCAGGCGATCTATGGGACGTCCGCCAGCCCCTTCCCGCAAGGCGTGCCGTGGGGGCGCGTGACGCAGAAGGGGAACACGCTTTACCTGATGGTGTTTACCCTGCCGGCGGATCGCACCTTGGTGCTGCCCGGGTTGACGACGAAGGCGAAAAAGGCCCGGTTCCTGGACTCGGCGATCAAGGCGAAACTGGTGGTCGCCAATGATGCGCAGGGCGTCAAGGTGACCGTTCCCGAGGGGGCCGTGATGAACCCTGTCTCGACCGTGATCGTCCTGAAACTGGCCGGAAAGCCGGACGTGGTTGTCGCGACGGGAAATTCGAAGTAATGACAGCGGATGGGGTGCCCCGCATTCTCCCTCTCCCTTCAGGGGAGAGGGTGGGGGTGAGGGTGCTCGCCTCATCGG
>JBAXRC010000151.1:0-5986 GCA_037131415.1 bacterium
GTCGAGGGCGGCGTCTTTGTTCCCTTCTTTGGCGTTCCCGTGCCTATTTCCACCGCGGCCGCAGGTCTTGCGTTGAAGCTGAAGGTTCCGATCTTCATGGCCTTTTGTGTGTCCGACCCGAACGGTGTGTATCACGGCTATTCGAGGGAATGGATGATGCCTGAGGATCTTCAGGGGGTGTCCGCTGAAGAGGTAACGGCCCGCATCGCCACAGTCATCGAGGATGCCATCCGCAAGGATCCCGGCCAATGGCTGTGGTCTTACAAGCGATGGAAGCGCCGCCTGCCCGGCGTGGATCCGTCGAGGTACCCCTATTACGCGGACTGCTGAAGTCCTGTCTCGTGAAAGGCTGGTGTTATACGTCCGGCTCGTTAGGGCGGAAAGAAGGGATTCACCGCCCGCTTCGCTCGAGACGCAGAGGCGCAAAGAATGCCCTGCCGCCGTGAAGATGTTGCGGGTATTCCGTGTGCCGGAGTACCGGCACCCATAATTCCCGCAACCCCGCTCAGGAAGTAATGCCAAGAGAATAAGGATACAATTCAACAACCAGGGTTTCCCCTCTCCCTGGCTTTCTCCCGCTTCAAGAAACCGTGCCGCGCATTTTGCGGCTGCTGTACTCGGCAGACGCTAAATGCGCGGCACATTTGCATTTCTTCTCTGAGTCTCTGCGTCTCGAGCGAAGCGGGCGGTTGAGTTTTAGGGTTGTCCAGGATAGGGTCAGCCTTTTCCAGACAGCACGCTAGACGGCATCCGGTTTCGGCTTGGTTTTCCACCGGCGGTGAACCCATATCCACTGGGCGGGATACTGGCGGATGGCGTCCTCAATGACCTGAGTGTAAAGCTGGGTGAATTTCCGGATGGTTTCAGGGTTGCGGTCTGGGGGAGGGGCAATGGGCTCGAGGCATTTGACGAGATGCCGGCCGTTATCCAGCCGGATCATGAAGACGGGAACCACGGCGGCTCCGGACTGGGCGGACATGTAGGCAAGCCCGGGCGTGGTGCAGGCAGGCTTCCCGAAGAAATCCACAAAGATCCCTTCCTTGTCGATCATGTTTTGGTCCATGACGAATCCCACGATTTCATTTTTACGCAATGCCGTCAGGCATTGCCGGTAGGAATTGTGAGCCGGCACAAATTTGAGGCCGAACCGCGCCCGGGCCTCCATCCAGAGCTTGTTGATGGCGTTGTTTTTGATGTTCTTGGTGATGATGGTGGTGGGGTAGTTGAACCGCGGCGCGATCGTGCAGAGCAGATCCCAGTTGCCCATGTGAGCGGTCAGGACGAGCAACCCCTTGCCTGCGGACAGGATGTTATGGGCGTGCGCTTCTCCTTCCCAGAGGATGTTTTTGGCGAGATAGTCGCTGGAAACCGAGCCCAGCCGGAATTCCTCGGCGATGTTCATGCCGAGATTGCGGTACATCTGTTTCAGGATGGCCTTGCGTTCGACTTCTGTTTTTTCAGGAAGACTGCGCCGGAGCGCCTCCACGGCATCCTTCCGGTGATGGCGGATGACGGAGCCATAGACCCAGCCGAGCCCGCGGCCGAGGGTCAGGGCCGCCGGCAGGGAAAGCGCGCTGAAGAATCGGGCCAATCCTTTGAGTATGATCAGAAGCATAGGGGCATAAAACTATTCATAATTGGAGGGTTGGTCAAGACTCAGCTACTTCCGTGTCACACGGTACTGGCCCTGCTGGAATACCAGGGTTTCTCCTGGTTCCGGCGAGGGGGCCAGGCCGTCCGTGTAGATCATGAGGCACCCGGGCGAAAGATGATGCCGCAGCCGGATCGGTTTTGGCCAGTGGCCGGTTTTCAGGAAAAGAGTGCTTTCATCGCTGGCGGTCAGGGCGACGGAAAAGACCACCGACGGATCTTGTGTCCCGATCCATTGGGTCAGGCCCGAAAGATTTGCATCCGGCGGCTCCTGAAACTGGATAGGCAGGACGCTGATGATCATTCCCGTTCCCACAATGAGGACCGCAAACTTTCCCGGCTTCCCGCGATACCATGATCGCATGGCCCGCCATGGCAGCGTGGCAAGCCCATATCCGGCGATCATCGCCAGCATGGGATAGAGAGGGAGGGCATACCGGGGGCGTTTATCGGGAAACAGGGAGAGGGCGACGGCCCATGCCGTGATCCAGAGGGCGGCCAGCCGGAGGGCGGCCCTGTGGTGCGGCGCAATCTGGCCGCGTCGCCATCGTAACAGGCCGGCCAGCAGGAGCAGCATCCAGGGCCAGTAGGTTTTTCCGGTTTCCACGGCGTAGTACCAGACGGGCTCGCGGTTTCGCAATCCCTGCAGGCGCTGAACCACCTCGTGGCCGAAATACTGGCGTGTGAAAATTTCGCCATTCAGATGGATCATGGAGAGATGCCAGGGCAGGGCGACCAGCAAGGCCGAGAGGATGAAGAACGCTAAATCCCTGAACTTGAGGGTGGGGGTCCCCGGGGTGGTGCAGTGCCAGGCGACCAGGATACAGGGTGCCAGGAGGGCTATGAGGGGCTTGCAAAGGAGCGCCAGCCCCAGGGGGATCCCGGCCAGCCAGATCAGGCGGCGGCGGTGTGGCTGAACGGCCAGCATCCACAGCCAGACGCAGGCCAGAATGAAGAGCAGTTGCCACATGTCCAGTGAGATTTCCCGCGTTCGCCGGAAGAATTCGTAACTCAGGGCCATGACGCAACCCGTT
This sequence comes from bacterium, assembly GCA_037131415.1. Taxonomy (GTDB): domain Bacteria; phylum Verrucomicrobiota; class Kiritimatiellia; order CAIKKV01; family CAITUY01; genus JAABPW01. Next base: position 2,685 of record JBAXRC010000151.1, read on the forward strand.
GCCAGCGCCGTGGCGCGGCCCAGCATCAGGCGGGCAATCGCCACGGTGAGGATGACGCAGCCGGCGGCGGCTAGGATAGCCGGGATGCGGGCAACCGCCAGCGAAATCCCAAAGAGATGCAGGAACAGGCCGTGGATCCAGAAAACGAGGGGAGGCTTGTTGAAATAAGGGACCGAGGGGTGTTCATGAAGGCTCCAGAACAGGGAGGGGTTGTCCCATGCCTGGACACCGATGGCGCCGTAATGAGCCGTTTCCGCCCGGAAATCGCCCTGGTCCAGATGGGGTAACGTGACCATCAGGATCAAGAGTGCCGGCAATAAATAGATCCAGACTGTGCGCTTCATGGAAGTGTTCGGGGGGAGGCAGGAAGCTCCTTGATCAGGATTGTCCCCCCCCATAGGAGTGGAATCAATGACAGCAGAATCATCCAGGAGGGGCCGCCGATAAATTGCCAGCCTTTTTCCAGGGTGTGCATTGTGTCCTGCCGATGACTTCCCGGTGGCAAAGTCAGTCCTGCCAGCAAGAGCAATGTGCCGGTCAAAATAGGGCGCCAGGCCGGAGTTCGATAGGTTTTGATCAGCAGGGTTGCCGCCAGTGTTGCGAGTGTTGTCAGCATCAGGAAATGGCGGGAATTTGTTTGGGGGCTAAAGACCAGGGCGACCGTGATAAGCGCCGCCCACTCGAGGGCCACAATGGCACGCCACGGTTGATTCTTTTGCCGTTGGCAATCCGGCCAGCGGAGGCGGGGTAGCCCTGCGTGGCGATAGACTAGGGCTCCAAACAGGATCAGGCCTGAAAATGCTGCCGCGACAATCAACCAGGCCATCAGGGAATGGTCTGCTCCAAGTACCCTGGCCATTCCGCTGGGGATAGATACACTGTATGATGCGGTTACGTCCTTGATCTGGGCTTTCTGCTGCAAGTCGGTGTGGATTCCGAGGAGATAAAGAAAGCCGCCGGACGACTGCGCCAGGTATTGAAGATTGGTTTTCCAGCCGATCACAAGCGCCGGGAGCAGTCCGAATGCCGCAGCGGATCCTGCCATTGCCGCGGCCGTTGTCCAGCGTCGTCGGAAGAGCAGGTAGGGGAACACGATGACCGGAAACATCTTGATGTTCAAGGCCAGCCCCAGGGCGGCGCCCGCCATAAAGGGACGCCGATCCAGCCACCGCAGTGAGAGGGTCATCAGGAACAACAGCAAGGAGTTCACCTGAAACATCTGCAAGTCGGACTTGATGCGGTCTTCCATCACGAGCAGCGTTAGGAACATGACGGAGCAGACAAGGATATCGCTGCGTTGAACGTTGAACCGCTCCATGAATTCGCGGGCGCCAAGGAGGAGTGAAAATAGCACAGCGGCAATCAGGAAAGGGAGATACAGTACCGCGGCTGTACCGATGGGGAGTGTGGCCAGGGGCATGCACAAGGTGGCAAATAAGGGGGGGTATATGTAGGGTTTTTCGGAAAACACATACGGATCAGCGTGCTCGCATAGCGCCTTGGCCGCCATGTAATAGGCTTGGAAATCGCTGACCTGTTCGCGGGCCGCTTTTCGTGAGACATAGGCAGCCAGCCAGATAAAGATGATTCCCATCACGGCGATCATGATCACAGCCCACTTGTTCGATGACTTAAGTTTTGAATCCATTATTTCCTTGCCGGGCATAGTGTTCTTGACGCGGAGCTCATAGGAAAGTAGCTTCCTAGCATGATTTATTCAACTGGAATGATGATGGGATACTCCTGAGTATGGCCGGAGACTGCCTATTTGTCATTAATGGTCTGGGGATGGGCAACAGCACGCGCTGTCATGCCATTATAGAGCATCTTGTGGAGCAGGGGATTAATGTCCATGTGCTCACCTCCGGCAATGGACTCCAGTATTTTTCAGAAGTAAAGGGCATTGCGTCCCTGACCCCGATGGAGTCCTTTTTTTATTCAGGGAAGCAGGGCGGGGTCAGCGGCTGGCGAACCTTGGCCTCCATTCGTGCCTTGTACGGTCGGGCTGTGGAAAAGAAGCGTCAGTTGGATGAACTGTTGAAACGTCTGCATGTCGATGTGGCGGTGACGGATTCGGAATACATCACCGCGCCCCTTCGTAAACGAAAAATCCCAGTCATTGGTCTTAATAATGCCGATGTGGTGGTCTCCGAATACCTCAAATGCAGTTCTCCCCCCCTGGCGATCCGAAGCCATTTCTGGCTTGTGGAGTACACCGATTACCTGTTTCATCGTCTGTTTTGTGATCTAGTGATTAGTCCCTCGGCCACTCCTGGAAAACCGAGGCATTCCCGGATTCGCCGTGTGGGGTTGATTGTGCGCCGCTCCGTGCTGAAGGGGATTTCCCCCGAATCCAAGCCAGCCGTTCTCCCCGGCGAGATGAAATCCATGGTTTTTCTCTTGAGCGGATCGGTGTTTGCCTCCTCGATTTCATTTGGCGACGGGCAGTTTCCCTTCCATGTTGATGTGATCGGGCGGGATGGCGCAAGCGTTGGCAATGTGACGTTTCGCGGGCGGCTGATGGATAACATCGCTTACTTGCAGAAGGCGGACGCACTGGTGATCAATGGCGGCTTTTCCGCGGTGAGTGAAGCCATGGCGTTGAACAAGCTGACTTTCGTCATTCCGGTGCCCGGCCATGCGGAACAGTTTGTCAATGCTCGCATTCTTTCCGGGATGGGTTATGGCTATGCGGTCCGCGAGGATGAGGTCATGGAAAAACTCAACGACCTGTGCCGGATCAATCGTTGGGACGGGATGAAAGCGAAGATGTCCATCGCCGGTGCCAATGGGGCCCGGGAGGCTGCCGATATCATTTGTGATGTCATGTCGAGGCGATGTTCCGATAGGAGGGGAATCGACACCGGTTCGCCGGTGGCGCTGACGGAGGTCCCGGTGTGATCGTGTGTGCGGATGATTTCGGGCTGACGGATGATATCAATCGTGCGGTGATTGATCTGGTGAAGCGCGGCCGGGTTTCAGCCGTATCCTGCATGGTGGCCCTTGAGCATTTTGATCCGCATGCGTTTTCCCATTTGTTGCGATTTCGCGACAGGGTCGATGTGGGACTTCATTTGACCCTGACGGATATCCGGTCGGTTCATCCGCTGTCAGGTCACAACAGCCTTGTCGAGTCATCGGGTCATTTTTATCCGTTTGGCCGTCTTTTCCGGAAGAGTCTACGCCGGGGAGTACGTTCGGTCGATGTGTGCTGGGAAACGGTGGCTCAGCTTGAGCGGTTTCAAGCCCTTGCCGGTCGCCCCCCCGACTTCATGGACAGCCACCTCCATGTCCATCAGTTT
>JBAXRC010000152.1:0-5985 GCA_037131415.1 bacterium
GGGTTAAACGCCTCAGTCCAGCACTTTTTTTGAAAACCCTATGGGACTACAGTGGAATCGAATGTATTAGGCTAATTGTGAAAAGTGAAGACTTGACCCTGATGCCCCCTGACCCCGATGCCCCACTGTCACGGCCCAGAATTCGGTTGCGGCGACTCCTGGGCCGATTTCGCTCTGCGGATACGAACCTCAATCAACTTCGACGGTTCTGGATACTTGACCGCCGTCTTCTCATAGCCAGAAACAGAGACGACGACCGCAGAGATGAAAAGCTTCCGTATCTCGGATTTTCCCAAAGAATAACCGTCTTCCGAAATTGGGGGCACATCCACAGACGCAAACAGCGCAACCCCGTTCGTATCCGTGTTCTTTATGACCGAGCGGCCCCAATAATACCCCTGAAAACCACTTCGCCATTGAAGATCAACCTTGGCTCCGGGGACGGGTTGAGATGTCTCCGCATCCAAGATGCGAATAGTGACTGGAAGTCTAATTGATTGCAGCATCGACGCACACGATACGCAGTTCAGAACAACCGTCAAGATGGCACAACTCATCAATGATCTGCTTCCACTCATGGTTAGAAGTTGAAAATGGGAAAGCCCGGACTCGGGTCTTCGGGTGGAGGCCATGGGCCTGGGTCCGGGGCCGGTGCTGGACTGTCATTGAGCGTGATCTCTCGCCATCCGGTATGCTTCCAAGTGTTTCGGCGTGCTTTGTCTTCTTCGGAACATGGGCAGTCTTCGCACTGCTTGTACATAGACCGCTCAACATTGTTTGCCCATGACTGGCAGTCACGGAAGCCAAGCCAGTACCGTTTGCCCTGGCCACTGGAAACCGCCTTGTCAAAGATCTTGCGAGCGCAGTCCTTCTTTAGGCACTTCATTTCGTAACACGAAACATCGTTGCGCACTTTCATTCCGGGGGCACCTTCGTCACGAACGCCGCCTTCACCGCCCCACGGCCAGCGCGTGCGCTTCTCGAAGCCGTGCGCATTGCCGTCAAAAACAACGAAACGATGATGCAAAGGGCCGATCACTGACTTTCCAACCAATTCTTCCTGACACATCCAGATGCCCTGTTGCGGGAACGTGGGATCCGCGCCTTGGACGACGGCTTCATATTCCGGTTGTTTCTTTCTCCGATTGAACGGCCATATGCCCCGACCGTCCGGGTCAACCAGGTTCACGGCGTCGTTGTCCACATAGCCGTATAGATTGTCGGCCCCTCTTTCCCCCATGGGATCCCGGGAGAGCCATCTCCCGCTCTCCGGCTGGTAGTATCTTAAGCCGTAATAGTACAGCCCCGTCTCGGCATCGAGATACTTGGTGCTGAACCTGAACGGGTTCACATCGGCGAGCGCGCCGGACTTGGCGATCGTGTTGCCGTATGGGTCATACTGGTACTGGGCGAGGAAGTCGCCGTTGGTGCCGACTAAATCGGTAACGTTGCCGTTTGCATCGTAACAATAGAACCCTTCGACAGGCCCGCCCTCGCTACTGCGCACAATAGCGAGAATGCCCCCAATGGTACCGGCTCCCTGCGCTGTGCCTGAGAGATCCAGCCCGTAGACGTAGTTGTTGGTAGTGGAAGAGGTAGCCTCGCGTAACATCGCCCAACCCTGGTAGGCGAAGCTTGTCGCCTGGCCACCCACCACCTTGGTCACCCGGCGGGACATGTAGTCGTAACTAAAAGAAACCGCGGTCGTCGCGTTGGAGGCCAGCACAAGCCGGTTCTCGGCGTCCCACTGGAAAGACCAGCCGTTGTAGCTGGTCATATTGCCATCAAGATCGTAAGACGGGCTGGGCACGCCACTGATGGAGGCGTACTGGTTGAGGGAATTGGCTGTATACTCCAGTGCTTCAGCATTGTTGGTCGCAACGCGGCGGTTGCCGATCGGATCATAACGATAGCTGTAGCTGTTTGTGCCCATAGCCGCGTCTTCCAACTCACTGCGGATATTATAGGCGAAGAAATTGGATACGCTAGATGAAAGATCGAAATCAGCACGTTTCGTGCGGCGCCCGATCTCGTCATTGGTGTAATCGAAACGGTGGAGCTGAACCCCATTCATCGCATTGGTAATGGAGACAATGAGGTTGCGGTTGGGCTCGTAGGCGTGGGAGAAGGAGAATCCGGAGTTGTTCTTGTAGCCTTCAACCAGGTCCGAGCCGGGTATGTAATTATAGGTGGCAACTGACGAAATGGAGGAATTTGACGAGGTTACGGACCCGAAACGCCCAAGCTGATCGTAGGCGTAACGAACCCCGTAGTTCGGGCCGGCATCGAGGCCAGCGGGACGGCCGAGGCCATCAAAGGCATAACTCAGGACACCCTGCGCGTTGGTTTCCACGACCAGCTGCAGGGCATCGTTGTAGGTAAATGTGCGGGTACCCGTCCCATCAGTAATCGTGGCCTGCTGCCCGAGCCGATTGAACGTGAAAGTTGCGCCCGGGGTACCGTCGCTGTAGCTGATGTTGGTCATCTGGCCCAGGTTGTCATATCCGTAAGTCGTCACAACACCGCGCGCCCAGGTGCGGGTGGCGAGCTTGCCGTCAAGAGTGTAGGTGTAGGCGGGACCTTGACCATCCGCGTAAATCTTGTTTGTCAGCAATCCAGTTGCATCATCATAGACCCAACGCGTACGGTCAAAGGATGAAGTATGAGTTATGAATGATGAATAGTTCGAGATAGCCAGAGAGGAATCGCGCAGGGTATACATGGCGGTCATGCGGCCATAGTCGTCAAAATCATAGGCTACCGGATAGGTGGCGCCCCAGGTGGCGAGGACCTGGCCTTCGGCGTTGTATTCGGTGTAAACCGTGTTGGTGAGGGCGTCGATGTCCTGGGTGCGGCGGCCAAAACTATCATAAACAAAGGTCGTTACATTGCTGGCGGCGTCCATCGTGGAGGAGACTTGGCCGAGCTGATTATAGGCAGTGTAGTTGCCAACCGTGCGCGGAGCGCCCGGTCCACCTTGAAGAGTAGAGATTTGGCGGCCCAGGGCATCAAAACTGAAATCGGTGCGGACGCCGGTCTTGGAGATGGAATAGGCAAGCTGGCCGTTGACTGCCACCTGAACGGCGTTGCTGACCGAGTCCGGATAGACCACAACCTGGGTAACGGTCTTAGCCTCGCGATTGACGTAACTGCGCGAAGTGGACTGATTTCCGAGCAAGTCGAAAGAGCAGTTTTCAGTATTCAGTGTTCCGTATTCGGAAGAGGAGCCGAGGCCCGTAAGACGGGTCTTCTGGATGGAGTTGGTGGTCGGGGTGTTACTGGCTTCGCCGGCGTAAACGATGGAGACGCTGACCTGCCAGACATTCTGGCTGGCATCCTGCTCGAACCAGGAAGCGGATTCGTTGACGCGGTCCGGCCCGGCGAGGTCGAGAACGCCGTTGGTGTTGATGTCGACGCCGCTGCGGAACTGCTGGCCCAGCTCATTATATTCGCTCAGAGTTGTTGTGTTGTTGGGCTGCTGGGTTGTTGAAGTCAGCTGGCCCTTGTTGTTGTAAGTGGAGGTGCTGACGATCGTGGTGCCACCAACCCCTGGGCGCTCGGTTTTGACGGTGCGGCCAAGCATGTCCGTGGTGCTCTTCTGCCAAGCAGGGGAGTTCGTGCCGCGCGGGCCGGAATAGGAGATGCTCCACTGGGTGCCGTCGGAATTGACGCCATAGTCGTTCCAGGACTTGATGACGCCGTTCTGCTGGGTGTACTTGGTCCTGCCGTCCTGATAATTGACAGTGACGTTCGTGAGCCCGCCCTGGATGGTAGTGTTGGTGAGGCCGCCATTGGCATATGAGGTCACAACACCCGACTGGTCCACACTCGTGGCAAGGCGTCCGGCAAGGTCATAGGTATTGGTGCTACCCTGGCTCAGGCCACTGGCGGTGGTAAGCTGGGTCAACTGCCGCCCCTCGGCATCGTAGGTGTAGAACGTTGCCTGATCGGGCTGGGCTCCGGCCCCCAGCCTGAGGCTCATGGTCAGGCGCTTGAGGTTATCATAGAAGTATTCCGTGACGCCGCCGTTGGCATCGATATCACGGTCCTTGCTGCAGCAGCCCCACTCGGCCTGGGCACTGGTTCCGTTCGAGAAAACGGTGTTGGTGGCATGTCCGGCCTCATCACTGAAAGTGGCGGTCCAGTTCACAGGCACATAGGTGCTTCCATTATAGGCGTATTCCTGACTGAACACCTGGCGCCCGAACTTGTCGGTAACCGAAAGCGAGGTGGTGGTCTTCCAGGCGATTCCGGCGGGACTGTTGGTGGTTCCCTGGACCACCGTCGTTGCCATGAAATCGCCCTCCCCCTCGGTGAACAGGCGCGAGACGGGATCGAAGGAGCCGCGGGCATAGTCGTAGCTTGTCAGGCGGCCATCGGGTTGCCTGACCGATTTTACGCGGCCGACGAGATTGCTGTCGGGATGATTGTCATGGTAGTAGAGCGTCTCCGTGCGCTGGTTCCCGGCGGCGCCGAACGAGTTCGTCGGCGAGGCGGCCCGCTCGGATATTTCCAGCCGCTCATAAGCCGCACCCGGCATATAGGCATGGAAGGAAATGCTATTGGTCAGGCCCTGGATGGTTTCAATCACCTTGCGCGGCGAACTGGCCTGGTAGTCCTGGATCTCACCCGAAAACAGGGTGTAATCGTAGATCGTAGCGGACACGTTGGTTGAACCGGGCTGGCCATCCTTGAAGCCGCGAGTGACGGCCGCTTGCCGGCCCTGGGCATCGAAGTCGTAGTGCTCCCAGGAGCCATCGGGATTGGTCACGGTCTCGATGCGGGCCTCGGGTGCATCCGCGTAGTAGGACCAGGTGGTGGTGAGATCGCCCTGGTCGGAGGAAACAACCTGGCGGGTTACCGAGCGGCCCCAGGGGAAGGTCGAGAGTTCCTGGGTGTTGCGGCTGAGCAAGCGGGCATCCGCACCCTTGATTTCCCTGACCTTGTTGAGGATTACGCCTGCCGTGTATTCCCGGACCGTTTCCGTCCTGAGTTCGTTGCCGGTCGTCATGGTCCAGGTATGGTCGCCATCGGTTCCCGTCCTGGCAAAGTGGTTCGAGACCACGTGGCCCGACCGCTCCTCGGTGATGAGCATCCGGCTGTACACGGCAGCGGGATAGTCCGGATTGCTGATGCGATAGCGTACCGTGTAGCCACCCGGGTCCCTCGGAATGAACTCGTTCAGCTGCTGGTCGAACCCGGCAATCTGCGAATTCGGATAGGAGCGGATCTCGTAGCCGTTTCCATCGCCCGAATCCCTGAAATCATGGAACCCCTGGGCGGTCTTGTACTGCTTCAACCCGCCATTATCCATGATGACCTTGACATCATCGCCATAATCCCACGACACCATGACGTCGTCCACATATCGCCGGTGCGGGGGCTCCGGGATATCCCGCGAATACGATCCTTCGGCAAGTTCCGCGAGGTCAAATCCCAGCTCACCGGCGCTCCCGCCGCCGGGAAGGGCGCCCAGGCCGATCCCCATGTGGAGTGTCGACCCCACCGACAGGTTGCAGGCACCCATGGCACAACTGCCGTTGCCCCCTGCGCAGGCGGAACATCCGACCATGATATCGAGTTCCTCCCTGACACAGGTGTGCTTGCTGTCCTTGACGCTCAAGGTGACCTTCCCGGAACCGCTTGCCTCATCGATCGTGATTGCAAAATCGTTCCCGATCTTCTCGGCCGATTTGATCGTCACCGGGCTAGAATCCGGGGAATCCGCCTTGGTGGTATAGGTCCAATCCATCACCCTGTCCGAGGGGAGAATGGTCGAGACGTTCGCCAAACCCCTTTGACCGAGCCCAAGCTTCAAGGTTTTATCGCACTTCGCATCCCGCAATTCACACCCCTTGAAGAGGACGGCCAGCAGTTTCAGGTCCCTCTCCGGCTCGTCGTTGGGCTCACCCGTCGTGTTCCCATCGCAGTTGAACCAGGCCTTTACGGGATTCACCTGCCCAGGCGTCACCTGGACTGCCGCGA
>JBAXRC010000153.1:0-5982 GCA_037131415.1 bacterium
TCGTGAAATCATAGTAGGATTTCTCCAGCTTCAGGCGGGCCATCACCTTTTCCCGCCCCCCGTTCACGCAATGGTTCCCCATCACAAAGTAAAGCGGGGCACGAAGCGCGCCTAGAATGGGCAGGACGGCATCCAGGTCACGGAGAGAGTGATCCGTGTCATTCTGGTAGCCATCCATCAGGTCACCCAGCTCAATGACGAAATCAAGCGACCGCGCATTAAATTCGGCGACGCATTCGGTTGTTTTCCTGAGTGACTCCCGGTAATGGCGAGCGTAACGCGTCATCTTGTCGCCATACTGAATATCCGTAACCACCCCGAATGCGCAAGGCTTCGCTTCGCCACCAAGCACTGTGCCCAGCACCAAGAGGAAAAGAACACAAAACACCTGACGACGGGCGATTTTCAAACAACGGCTCGATATCATGATAGTTTCAGTCCACCCTCCTTAATGTCCGGTGGAAACCCCGCGTTGCGCCTCAATTTCAAGGTGTCGTTGATTTCAATTGAACTTCCCATAACTGAACCAAGGAATGCTGCCTACCCAAAACTCTTATGTTTCAATTCCTCATATCGCGCCGTATAGCGCGGCCCCATCTGGGATTCACGATGGTCGAAGCCGTAGGCGCGGCGTTTGACGGCAAGAACCGGCGGAGCCTGGATTCGCTTGGCAATGCCCAGCCCCTGATAGTGGTTCCACCAGCGCTCCAGATCGGCAATGAACTGCCGGGACGTCGAGAAAAGCTCTTTTACCTTGCCCGGATAGCCGATGTGCGGCTCCAGCGTTCCTTCCAGATACCATTCCAGCACCTCTTCCGGCGTCGCACGGTTCCAGTCCTCAACCCAGGCACGGAACAGGCAATCATGATAGGGATAGATCAGGGGATCCCCCTTCCCTTCGTCCACGGCCTGGGCGGGACTCAATTCGGCGGACGGCACAATCGCGAAACTGCCTTCGGGAATAACGGCCCGCCCAAACACCTTGTCATTCAGGTGACGGCCAATGGCATAGACTTCGCCCTTCCACAGGTCGGCCAGATTGGCCAGCCAGCCGCCCAGATCGCCATAGAGGGTCGTATACCCCACCGTCATCTCGGACTTGTTCGCATTGCAGGTGAACACCCCGCCAAAGGCGGCCGCGACGGCGGCGAGCACCCGGGAGGACCGGTCGCGCGCCTGGACATTCTCGAGCAGGAAGTCCGTCAGGGCCAGCCGCTTCACTCCATCCGGCCACCGCACTTCAATCCCGTCCACCTGGGCGCGGGTCAGCTTCACGCTGTCCTCAATGGGAATTTCGACATACCCGCAACCGAGGTTCTTCGCCAACTCGCGGGCCAGGTTGATCGTGGTCGGGGAATTGAACCGGCTGGGCATATTCACGAGCAGGAGCCGGTCGGGCGGAAGGATCCGGCTGTAGATCGCCGCCACCACGGCGGAATCAATCCCGCCGGACGCCCCCACAACCACACGCTCCACACCGCAAACCTTCATGAACTTTTCCGTGCCGTAGCGGATGGCCTCATAAAGCACCGCCGTGTCATCCTCGCGGACGACAGAGGGGCCCGTCACCGCCCGCGCCCCGCCAGCGGGCAGCGCAAAATCCATGACGCCCTCGGCAAATGGCGCCAGCGTTTCCACGGCATTCCCCTGCCCGTCATAGAGGCAGGAGGCGCCATCAAAGGTGAACACGGTCTTCCCGTTGTTCTGGATACCGACATTATTAACGTACACCAGCGGCCGCTGCAGGCGCCGGGCCGCCGCTGAAAACACCCGGTTCCGCTTGTTGTTCTTGTTGAAGGTGAACGGGGAACAACTGGCATTGACCACGAAATCCACGCCCTTGCCACCCAGAACCTGCAAGGGTGACACCGCATAATCCATATCCCAGGAATCCTCACACAGCACGGCACCGATCCGGCCGGAGGCAGTCGGAACCGGGGCAATGAGGTCCGAGAGGTTACGCCCCAGTTCGGCGGCCAGCTTCCGGGTGTCATAAAAATGGCGGCTGTCGTCAAACTCACGGTAATTGGGCATCAAGGTCTTGATGACAAAAGGATACGGCCCGCCTTCAGGCCCGGTGAACCGCCCGGATTCCGCCACGAAGAGGGCGTTGTACTTGCGCACCCGCCCATCCTCATTCTTACGCTGCCAGTCCAACCCCACGTTCCCGAACATCACCGTCAGGCCGGTGGAAGCGTCTCTCACCTTTTCCCCGCAGGCTTCGCACTCCCGCAGAAAGGCAGCCCGTTCCCACTCATCGCCAAGCAGGTAGCCGGGAATCGCCATCTCAGGGAAGACAAGCAGGCCGACACCGTCCTGCTTCGCCGCCTCCACGGCGGACAGGATCTTCGCAGTATTCTCCCGTGGCCGTCCCGGCAGGACTTCCATCTGGACCAATCGGACCTGGACATTGGAGGACATAAGCAAAGTGACTGTATCGGCATCCCCCACCAACCGTCAACACCCTTCACCAGCCAGGCTGTCGTGGCGAAACCACATCCCCCCCCTTCCAGAGCCGGCCACTCCGGCTTTCTGCATCGCACAGCTGCCACGGCCTCCCAGGCGAGGCTTGCGATTCGGGCCTTGTTCTGACATGATTTCGGGATGGCTGACCGCATCTCACCGATTCGCAAAACCCCTTCCGAAATCCTCACCGACCTTATGGAGGGACACAAGGAGGCTTTGTTCAGCGGGACTGAAAAGGGCAAGAAGTACCTGCTGAAATTCAGCGAGCGCAACACCTCACTCCCCAATGCCGTCAAATTCTTCCTCAACGACCTGCTCGCCGAAGATGCATTCCAATCCGACGATCTTGACACCTGCCGCACTGCCTTGACCAGGGCATCCGAGTATCTGCCGGTGGCACGGACGGAATTGCTTCAACGCTTCTCCGAGTACAGTGCATCGATCCGTCTATACGAACGGGGCATCTCACTGGCCATTGACGACGGCGAACTGGAAAAAGCACTGTCGTTGTGTGACGAGGCGACAGCCCTTGGCTTTGGCAAAATCTACATCGCCAAACGGGCCTCCATCGAGCGGATGATGTAGCCGGCCACACCCGGACTGCCGGGGTATCCCGGTTCCGGAGCCCCAGCCACCGGAAAGAAAAAACCCGCACATTTCCGAGGGAACATGCGGGTTTTCATATTGCAAAATGGTCGGGCCGAGGAGATTTGAACTCCTGACCTTTTGCACCCCAACAAAAAGAGCGTACTGCCTTTTCATTGGTGTTTAAGTTTATTTTCTCTGTTTTTGGCTTCCGTGTGTGCGGATGTGTGTGCTTTTTGACTTGAGAGCATCACTTTTATTTTTCATAATGGCCGCATTGTAACAGGAAGGCGGAAATTATGGGATTAAAACTTTTGATGAAGCGGGATGGGAAGACTTTGCGGCCTCATTGGTTCGGGGTCTATGAGGATAACGGCTCCCGGAGAGTGATCAATACGAACATCCTGTGGAAAGGTGTCCCTCCAGAATCCTTGTCATTGAGAAAGCCGGGCAACGGCCCGTTCGAGAGGTCACGCGCAAGGGCAGAGGAGTTCTTCAAGGACTATGTGGCTAATATCCGGATCAAGGGACGGGTGGATCATCTGACAGAGCGGCTGATTGAATCAAAGAGCGGGGAAAAGCCCGTTTATGTGAAAATCGAGGAGCTGAAGGATAAGTGGTTGGGGATGACCCGGGATGCGCCGCTGAGCGAAGGGTATAAAGTGGAGTGCGAGGCAATACTTGGGCGGTTTGCTGAGTACATGAAGAAGCATAAACCCAAAACCCAGTACCTCTACCAGGTTAAGCCCGAAGACGCTGATGCCTTTGCCGCTTCGGTACGGGATGAAATGAGTACGAGAACGTACTTTGCCCATCTGGGGATTGTGCGACCGGCTTTTGACTACTTCCTGCCTGTGGGGGCTGTGAACCCCTTCCGCAAAGGGTTACGGGGCAAACGACGGGCCAAAACCGGTTCGGAGGGAAGTGTCCACCGCATACCCTTCACCCCGGAAGAGCTGACGAAACTGGTGGCGGCCGCCGATGGCGACTTATTCATGCGAGATTTGATCATCGCGGCAGCCTGTTCCGGCATGCGGCGGAGCGATGTTTGCCAGTTGAAATGGAGCGCGGTGGACTTCAAGGGCGGAATGCTGGAGGTAAAGACGTCCAAGACCGGGGCGGAAGTCGAGATTCCGATCTTCCAACCCCTCCGGGTGGTTCTGGAGGGGCGTAAAGGAAATGGGAAGGCCTATGTGTTCCCGGAGGCAGTCCGGATGCTGGAAGATAATCCCGATGGGCTGACCTGGCGGTTTAAGAAAATCGTGGCCAAGGCCCTTGATAAACCCAGCGACCCTACCCTACCGCAACACTTTGCTGCGATAGATGTGGAAAAGGAGGGCCATGACGCCATCATTGAGAAATTGCCCGCGGGCGAAACGCGGGACCGGATCCTGGATGTTTTCCAAAGATACTGCGCCGGGGAGACATACAATGCGATTGTCAAGGCGACGAGAACACCGAAAGCCACGATTGCCGATCACCTTCATACTGTTCAAGACCTGATCAACAAGCCCTTCATGCGTGGAAAGCCAGTTGAAAGCATCAAGGATTCCATTGCCCGTGTTACACGAGTCGATCGGGACCAGGGGGTACGCTCAGCAAGCGTCCGGGACTGGCACGCCCTGCGCACCACATTTGTCACAATGGCGCTATCAGCAGGCGTTCCCCTGGAACTGGTCCGCCGGGTCACCGGCCATGCCACGGCCGACATTGTGTTGAAACATTACTTCCGCCCCGACCGGGAGCAATTCCGGACCGCCCTGATCGACGCCATGCCCGATGTCATTACCGGCAAAGAGACAAAGTTGATTGCGGCTGATGAAACAAAGGTCCTGGGCCAGAAACTCGCCGATGGCACGGCAACGGTTGAAGACAAAAAGAAATTGGTTGAGTTGCTGCAGGGACAGATCAAGGCGGAGAAGCCAGAGTTCTGCCACTGACCGCCAACATAAACTTCAATCGAGGAATTAGATCGATTCATGAACAAGACAACAACAGACCTTCCGAATCCACCAGATGCGTCCCAGGATAACATAGCCGACGAGAAGTGCCCGGTGATCATTGTTCCGGGAAAACTCCTACGTCCGCACCCCTTGATCAGGAATACGAGGGACGTCCTCTTGAAGACTCGTGCCAATAAAGACGGAAGGCTTAATCCATCGTGCGGTTGTCTTGATATACTTGTTTCGGAAGCTTGCATAAATCGGGCGTTGAGAATCATGGACACACTGATTAAACAATGCACAGCTCGAGGTTGGCCGGTGAGCCTGTCACCACGCACACGTAGCGGCACGATCGTGCGCGTCAATGACTGCGAGATACGAGTGAGGATTATAGAGTTCATGGGGAAAAGGCCAGATGAAGCAGAATATGCAAAGAAGTTTCTGGAATTACCGCCGGAAAAAAGGCCTATTGGCACTTTGAAGAACAGATTGGTCCCAACGGGGCGACTGACGGTTTCAGTCGAGAGTGTTAGTTCTTGGGGAAATCATTTTTGGAGAGACGCGCATACAGGGGACTGCGGCATTGAGACGGTGCTTAGCGACGTGTTGAAATGCATGGAAGAGTTCAGTGCGTTCAAGCGCCAAAGAGACAAGGACGCTGCAGAAGCCGAGAAGTTACGCCAAGAGGAAGCAGAGAGACAGAAGAAGCGAGAGAAAGAGCGCCTGGCAGAACAGGCGCGTGTAGACAAGCTGCTAATTGATGCCGAGAAATGGGATCAAAGTCAGAAGCTGAGGAAGTACATCGACGCATGCCAGGCAAAAGCGCAGGTGTCCGCTCAAGAAATTGAGGCCGACAATGAATTGGGCAAATGGTTCACCTGGGCCCGAGAGCAGGCGAACCGGCTGGACCCGCTGGCGGGCAATCCGGCATTTATCAATGAATGATCATCATAGTCGTGCTCAAATTACTATACAACAATGCCATTAG
>JBAXRC010000154.1:0-5961 GCA_037131415.1 bacterium
GGACGGTATTATCGGATCGTTTCACCATGAGAATAAGAGGGCTTATGAGGTTTCGGACAAAAGTTCTGGATTGGCTTATCAAGAAGTACATGCCCGAGATCCCGTGTCAACCAGTCATGTGGACGCTGGAGTCCGTTTATCTGGCTCGGGCCTACTATGTGGCGGCGCAGTTGGGAATAGCGGACATTCTGGCAAAAGGGCCGCTGCCTATCGAGGAACTTGCCCGGGAAACTCAGACGCATCAACCCTCGTTGTATCGTGTCATGCAGGCTTTGGCGGCCTTTGGCGTGTTCGCAGAGGCAAAGAATGGCACGTTCGAGATGACGTGGAGGGCGCGGCAACTGCAAAGTGGCGTTGAAGGTTCGGTTCGTGCCTGGACCATTTGGATCGGCGCCCAACAGAACTGGACTGGATTAGACTCTGTTCTGGAGTCTGTCAAAACAGGAAAGAGTTCCTTTAAATTGGTTCATCAGAAAGAACTGTATCCATTCATGCGGGAGAATCCCGACTATGCCGCGAAGCTGGTCGCGGGTATGAACGACTGGACAGCCTGGCAATGCCGGATGATTGTGGACTCCTACGACTTTGGACGGTTCGGGAAGGTGGTGGACGTGGGCGGCGGACAGGGGCGGCTGGTCATTGAAATCCTCAAACGCAATCCTCAGATCAAGGGGATGCTCTTTGACCAATCCTACTCGACGGGGGCGGCCCAATTGAACGTCAATACCGCCGGTCTAGGCAACCGATGCGAGGTCGTGGCAGGGAGTTTCCTGGAGAGCGTTCCGGAAGGCGCCGACGCCTATGTCATCAAGCATGTCCTTCGTGACTGGCCTGACGAGAAGGCCCGGGTGATCCTTGCCAATTGCCATCGTGCGATGAAACCGGGGGGAACCCTGATTGTGATCGATGGCGTTATCGATCCCAGGAACAGGACGGACCGCCTTCAGAAACTGCTGAATCTCGAGCAGTTATGGTATGTGAGTGGAGAGCTCAGGTCACTCGATGCCTGGTGCGCGATGCTTCGTGACACAGGCTTTGATGTTGGGGAGATTCGTCCAACCGGCATCGTGGATGCGTCCATCATGGAAGCCAGGAAATCCCGCTGATCCGTCATTTACGGACCAAAGGTCCGGCAATCCGCATGTGTTCTCCCACACGCGGTGGTGTGAACACCGTATAGCGCTCCTGTGCGCTGTCCCATGACACCCAATGGTAACCGGCATCATCCAGGGAACGCGTGAACGTGAAGGTTGCCTGGGTTGGAAGACCATGGCCGTTCACCCGGTCCACAACCACGGTCATGCAGGGGACAATTACTTTATCGCCTGGGGAAAAGCCCATTTCCTCCGGACGAAAGCTCGATGCGGTGAGGGACTCTTTGTAAAGATCATGATAAATAGGGGCTCCGGGGGGGACATCGCTCCTCCTCGGTTTGGCGGGAATCAACGGTCCGTGAGTTGAGGTCTCCACCAGGGTATTCGTTTCCGTCCTGGAAAGCGTGATGTCGCCGAGGCCTGATGAAAGGACGCGCAATCCGGCCGGCAATTCAATTCCGTGGTGAATGAAGGATAACTTCATATAGACGAGACTCTGTGCATTGGGGGAGTTGACGATGATCAATTGCTGGCTGGCAGTCGCCCGCAACGGCAACACCGGGGGGACCGATTCGATGATTTCGGAGGGATTCCGGTACATGGCGATCATTCGAATGACATCCGACGCAACCGGTTTCAAAAAGAGAAAGACCACGAACAAGATACCGACGCCCTGAATCAGGCGGCGCGGGATGCGGCCCTTGGGGAGCCAGACGCTGCCGTCCGCGATGCCTGCCACGAAGGCGGCCACCAATGGCGCGGAACCGATTGCCGCAAAAAGTAGGGTTCTGTCTCCCGGCAAGGTCCGGGCATAGGCAGGAAGTAGAGCCAGAATCAGGCCCAGCGCCCAAAATCGAGCAGTCCGATCCTTGCGTAGTAGGGGGTGAAAGGCGGCTGCCAGCGCGACCAGGCCCGCTACCACAAACCCCCATAACCAAGGCTGAATCCAGGGGGAAAGCATGGCATACTTTGCCGCAACCGAGCCGGTGAACTGATCCAGGACCAGGAGGGGGCACCATTCGAGCAGGTTGAGGGCATAGCGCACCGGCTCGCCGCCCGGATCGATGTAGAGACCGGAACAGGAAACACCGAAGCCAAGGGCATGGTATATCCCGCGCCAGGCGAGTGCAATGAGCGCGAACGGCACGAGACTGGTCAGACGAGCTTTCCACGGGCGGTCGTCAAGGAATAGACTGTAACTGAAAAGATAGGTCGCGGCGGTCACCACACCTTCTCCCGCCAGTAATCCCGCTGCAAAAGCGACCGAGGCGGCCACGCCCCACTTCCATGACATGCCCCGGACATGGCGGTGGTACAGCCACAGCGTTAAAGCCACAAAGCAGGCCGCGATCAGCGAATTGCGGGCGGCGATCCATTTTAAGCTCTCCCAGTTTTCCGGTTTGAGTGTCAGTAGCAAGACGGCCAAGCCAGCCACCCAGCGCCGTTCTTCCAATTGGCGGTAGAGCCCCCAGGATACCACCAGGAAAAGGGCGAACCAGGCCGCGCTGTGGATGCGAAAAAGCACCCTGTTGGATGGCCACAGGCGATAATCCAACCAGTGCGATGCAGCGGATAGGGGACGCCAGAACGATTCCTGCCGCCCTTCATATGTCCACCAGGGGCAAAGGCCCACTATCTTCCTCTCGTGCTCCATTTGGCCGGACTTGCTCCAGTCAAACAACGTCATTACGGCCTGGCCAACAGAGCTTGAAGTCCGCAACTTGCTCTCATGGCAAAGATCATCGCCGGACAAAGGCATGCGCCAGACCGGAGCGCTGATCACGAAGGCCAACGCAACGAGAAGTGCAGGCAAGGCGGAAT
Source organism: bacterium (assembly GCA_037131415.1). Lineage (GTDB taxonomy): Bacteria > Verrucomicrobiota > Kiritimatiellia > CAIKKV01 > CAITUY01 > JAABPW01. The sequence goes on from JBAXRC010000154.1 coordinate 2,916, forward strand.
GCCTCAGCATCTTCCTGATGGAATCGAGAATCATCACATTATGATGCCCTGCGGTTGTTAGAGCAGGATGAGTCGTCCATTAGATCGCTGTTCATTCGCAAGACGTTTCAGGCAAAAGAGTAACCGCTCCCTAATCCCTGTCTAAAATTCCGGATTCATATTCAATGCCATTTCTTCGAGGCTTCTTCCCGGGGCGTTTGCTCCGCAATGCACCATCCCGGGCAGAGCGCAAATCTTCACCGGCGCTCATAATGCCGGAGGGTCTTGAGGAACGAGCGACGCGGCTTCTTGCGGTCGAACGCCTTCCACGCGTCAGCAAAGGCAGCGCGGCGAATAAACTGCTCCTGGCGCCAGTTAGCTACGCAACCTCCCAGTGCGGAAACCATGGTGGCGCCGTCCGGCGCGGCGGCAATTTCGGCCATGACGCGCTCGATCATCGCCTGGGCCATAACCGCATCGTGGTGCCGGCCTAGCACGTCCTGAAGGCCAGCCAGACGCCGGGCCATTTTTGCAATGGGTTTTCCATAAACGTCTGCCAAGATCTCGCATAAGTATCGGAGGTGCTTGCAGTGGATGCGCAGACGGTGAAGCGCTTTGTCCGGCGTATCGGGCACGATTTCACGACCCGCTGTGAGGATTTGTCCCAGTTTGCCCCCCATTTGTCGGGCTCCGGCCCTGATGACATCCGGGCTTCCCGTGGCGACTGGGCGGTTCGACTTCCGGATCAAATCCCGGCAGGTTATTTTGAGGACTTTGAAACGGGGGTTTCGCAAATCTCGACACAGGGCGTCGTACGCCAGTTTCCGCCTCCGGTTCATCTCCTGCCGACAGATCCCGGCGGCGGGATGATGAGACGTCCCGGATCGTTGCAGCCGCATCACCCGGCATTCCTGAAGGTGTACGTCCAAGTCGCGTACAGCACCCAAACTCCGCCCCAGCCATTTCAACTCGTGCGCTAATTTCTCCGACGTGCGCGGCGGCAACGCGCCGCGAAACAACATCAGGACGGTGCGGAGGCGCCGGATGCTTACCCGCATGTCGTGAAGGCACGTGGGATCGACGCCCAGGCGCGTTCCCGGCACATGCCAAAGCATTTTGCGAAAACCCAGCGTAAGCGCCCGCGCGGCCGCTTTGCGCATGGGATCCTCGGGGCGGATACGCAGCGAAGGTCCTGCGGACAAGATCGGCAGACTCAAGCCTGCCGTTCGTAAACCGAATGTGAATTCCGAATCATCCGCCGGTTCCAGTCCCAGCTTGTGTTGCAAATCTGAAACAAACTGGATCAGCAACGCGGGAAGCCCGTCCTTCAACTCCACCTCGAGTCGTTGAAGCGAGTCGGCGCATTCCGCTCCGGCAAGACAGACACGGCCAGCTGACACCTCCAGATGCGCACCCTCCCGGGTCCAAATGTCGTAGACGCGACGTTCTTGTACCAATTCGAATAAACATTGAACGTTCAGGCGTCTGGTCAGAGGAATCAAACGGGTCCGGACGACCCGCCCGGGCAAAGGCCCGGGCCAGTTCCAATCCTCCTGTGCGAGTTTCTCGCTCAGCTCAAACCGATCCGCGAGGCCCTCTTTGAGCGGCGTCAACGACTTCAGGGTAAGTGTGTCGTGCTTCCCGATCCGCCGCAAACGGCAGCTTACACCGGACCTCATCAGAAGCCGTGTCGGCGTGTCAAGGTACTGGTCATGAACCCGGTGCAACGGCCGTACACGAAACGCATCAGCCAGTCGTGGCAATACACGGGGTAACTGTTCCAGCTGACTCGCGGTAGCGAGAAAGACAAATTCCATTTCGCGCTCTTGCATGGCTCGGCCCTGATCAGGAGATAATGTGTACGCTCCGGAGGCCTGGTTTTCAAGCGCTATAAAACTAACTTTATTCCTGCATTTCTTGATTCGAAGAACGGGGTCCACTTCAGTCCGGCTTTCTGAGTTTTCCGGATCCATTCCGATGATGGAGCCGGGACCATAAACTAATCGAAATAAAATTATCACCTATTCAATGTCATATTCTCGACGGCGTATATTCCCCGCGTTTCCAGAATACTATTTGTCAATAAAACAGCAGCTGTAGCGGCATAAACGACGAAAACGGCCTGCCGATACAGTCAGAATGATTAAGTACGGGAGAAGAGCGCATGAACGGTCAACTGAAACGGAGCATGAAAATGAAAAAAATACTACAGCGTGTAACACTGTCCTTTTTACTGGCGCTTGGACTGACAGGCGGACTGTCAGCGTCGGCGGAAAACCTTGAGCCCGTAGTCAGTCTGACTGCGCCGACGAATGGCGCAGTTTTTGCGCAGGGGCAGACGATTGAACTCTCCGTCGATGCGACCGATGACGGGGCTGTAACCAATGTGGATCTTTATGCGGATGGCTTGCTCATCGGCAATACCACGAATGCTCCTTATGGTATGTCGTGGAGCGGGGCGTCTCTCGGCAGTCATTCCTTGACCGCCGTGGCGCAGGACGATGCAGGTCAGGCGACCACGTCCACGGCTGTGACCGTTTCGGTCAAGACGCTGGCCAACCTGTCGGGTTATATGTCCGGCGACTTTCATCAGCACACGACGTATACGGACGGTTCGAATCCCTTTGCGACGGTGATGGCGAAAGACAACGAGTTCGGTCTGGACTGGTGGGCGAACTCGGAGCACGGGGGCAAGTTCAACCGCAACGCGGCGGGACCGATTCTTTCCAGCGGCTATGACACCGGGGAATACGCGCAGTACCTGGACACTCTGGGAACCACGTTCCTGGGCGATTCCGCCGGCGTGAGCGGCGGGCATACGAATATGTGGCGCTGGCAGTTGCTGCGCGACTTCTCGTTCAGCGATCTGCTGGTGGCGCGCAGCCTGTATCCGAGCAAGACCATCGTGCAGGGTGTGGAGTGGAACGTGCCCGGCCATGAGCATTGCAGCGTGGGGATCATCACCGACGAGTTCGGCCCTCTGGCGACCAATGCCAATGCGGTGGCGCAGTTCGAATACCTGTGGGACGCCAATGATGCGGATCTGAGTCTGGGCGCCAAGAATACC
>JBAXRC010000155.1:0-5917 GCA_037131415.1 bacterium
CGGTGCCGTCAACGTAAACGCCCCCCTGCTTGACGCAGAGAAGCTCGAGCACCTCCTTGAGCAATACCGGTTGATGCATGTGTCATTACCTTCGTAACTCCAGCATCAGGTTGTTTCTAGAAACCGACGTAACGCGCCGCATCCTCAAAGCTGGTCTGATCCGTTCCGCCAGCCTTCCTCAGCAGCGGGCTCACCAGATCCCGAATCTCGCCTTCCGGTGCCAGCTTGTCGTACCGCTCCAGCGTGCTCTTCGCGGGAATCCTTATCCACGACTGTCGCGCAAGTATGCGCGCGAGACAGGCTTCAGCTACCGACTCAGTGCTAAATAATTGATTCTTGGATTCGACTGCGGACAACAAGCTGCCATCCCCAGCGTGAATTTCGCAGATTCAATTTAAAAACCGGCTTTAAAATACCTAAAGCAATTCGTAAATTTCGTGGTCTCTTTTGAGCCGACGCTGGCAAGGACAAAGATGCATCGGACTGATTAAGCCCCAGATCATCAATCAATTTCTTTCCACGAAGTTGAGTTCCAATGCGATAGATATTGAAGAACGGGAACCCGGCCCGAAGAACACTTTCTACGGCAAAACCTGCGCTTGTAAAACACGAACGAATGGCAGCTTCTGTGAAATGAGTTCGATGTCCCATGTAGCGATGAAATTCGGACAACGGTCCACCAGGAACGGTCGCAACAAAAACTCCATCAGTTGCGAGAAGAGATTTTGTTTGTTTCAAAAATTGAACGGGCTCATCTAAGTGCTCAATCACTTCCGAACAAACAGCATGGGTCGCCCACCCTTTTAAACCGACCACTTTTTCCACATCATCTTTAAATAAATCAAAAACAATAATCTGAGCTCTGGGAGTCTTCTTAGAAGCTCGCTCCACACCCACAACGCTCGTGTCAAAACCCTTAATACTCGCTTTACTAAAGCGGGCTGCAATGGCCGCAAGCAAGGTTCCTTCCCCACAGCCAATATCTAAAATGCGTGTGCCAGCGCCATCACCGGAAATTTGGAGTTGATCAATAACAAGGTCGTAACGGTACCGATCCGCAGGGTTTTCTTCGGTGATTGAACCCAGTTGACTCCAGTGAGCTTCCCAATTATCAGCAGAAGAAGCGACCGACTTCTTAGACTTCTCAGACTGTGGTTCGTTTTCCATAGTATTATTTATTCACTCCGACTATTCTTGCCGCTGCGCACATTTACAACTGCCAGTCACGGGCTGTTCACAACCAGCCACTGTTTGTTTGAATTGATACCATTACTTTCCCTTGGGGCAAGCCCGATCTTTGAGCCGGTAACTTCTGCCGGTGATGTTGATGATCTCCGCGTGATGCAGGAAGCGGTTCAGGATGGCGGTGGCCGATGGCACATCGCCGATGAGTTTCCCCCATTCTTCGCTTGGGCGATTATGCGTCCCGCGTAAGTGCCGGGCCACATTCTCCTGTTGATCACTTGTTCCTGGACAATCCGCCGCTGCGGCATGCCTCTGTCGTATATCGTTAATATCGAGCCTTTTACAGCCATTTTGATCTGATTTGCCATTCCTTGATACTCCTTCCAGTTTGGAGTATCTTATATCGCAAACCACTCCATCAAAGTGGCTGGTTTTCATTCGCCCATTAGTGGCTGGTTTTGAGTGCCCGCTGACAACTGGGATGGAAGCATCTTCCCCTGTTGTGACTGCGTGGTCTGGAGCGACCTTAAACCTATAACGCTATACCATGTTGGCATTACCGATATTTCGAAGGTGTGGAATGGCGACCAGTATATTGCATGGCGGGAAACGCACAGGCAAAGTGGCCGATCAAAAATTCCAATATGTTCGAGTTATTCACGTACTGGAACGGCTTTTAAATATGAAGGGAATTTGATTAACCCATTCTGCAACTGAATCATTTTATTGTCGCCCCCTCAGAATCATCATAAACCTTCATCAACTAAACTCCTTACGGTCTTTGCAATGGCCAGGCAGGACGTTAACCCGGGGGACTCGATGCCGACCAGATTGATGAAGTTCGGGAATCCATTGGGCTTTTCATCCCGGATGACAAAATCCTGAACCCCCGGTCCTTTGATCTTGGGCCGGATTCCCGCCATGTGGGGCATGAAGCGAGACTCTTCCAATCCAGGAATCAGTCTGGATGCTGCCTGGAAAAACCCCTTTTTCTTTCTCTCATCAACGGTATAGTCCAACGTCGTCACATCTTCCGTGTCTGGCCCAAAACGAAGTTGTCCTGCCAGGTCTAGCGTCGCATGAACTCCCAGACCGCTAAGATGCTCGCCGGGAACGGGATACAGCAGCCGCGAAACGGGTGATGTCCCGCTGTAGGAAAAATAATCGCCTTTGCAATAGTTCAGCCGGCAACCCAGCCCATCCACATCCAGTCCTGCCAACTCGGCTATCTTGTCGGAATTCAGCCCCGCGGCATTGATCACAATGTCCGAGAGCACCCTGAAGTCGTCCTGCAGGACGCCTACCTCGTAGCCATCGGCTTGTCGCTGGATACTGGCGACCTCACTATTGAAGGCAAATAGCACCCCACGCCCCACCGCATCGCCATAGAGACGACTCATCAGGACATGCGAGTTGATAATCCCTGTATTCGGCGACCAGAGCGCTGCCACACCCAAACTCCGTGGCTCGAGAACAGCCAGCCGTTCAGCATCTATCAGCTCAAGCCCACCCACCCCATTCCGGATCCCGCGCTGGTGAAGGTCACTGATCTTTGCAACATCCTCCTGCCCTGAAGCAATAATCAGCTTTCCCAGCCGTTTATGGGGGATATCATGGGCGCAACAGTAGTTATAAAGCTGACGCGATCCTTCAACACAGAGACGCGCTTTGAACGAATCTGCAGGGTAGTAGATCCCTGAATGAATCACTTCACTATTGCGACTGCTCGTCTCCCGCCCAAAACTGTCGTTCTTTTCCAAAACCAGGATTTCAGGGAAATATCCCGCCAGTTCCCGCGCCACCGCCAACCCAATCACCCCGGCGCCAATTATCGTGACCTGAACCTTGTCCATGGATGTTGCTCGAATATTGTCTTGTTTGCGTCGCCAGAATTCTTGAGAGCATCAGTCTACCTGAACCAGAAATCATGTCCCGGTGAGATCATTCTTCCACAATCACCCGGAAGCCGACTTCCATGACGGGTTGGTAATCGGCAAAGGGAACGCGCCAACTGCTGGTGCCCATGAACGGGCGGCTCCACCAGCCCCCCCCGCGCACAACCCGCTCGCGGCCATCAGCCTTCGGATTGTTCCGGTTATCATCCTTGTAGGGATAAGGCACGTAGCAGGACCGCGTCCACTCCGCCACATTGCCATGCATATCATACAAGCCCCAGGCATTGGGCTTGTAGGTTCCGGGATTGGCCGAAAGCTGGTTCCCGTCGTTGTGGACGTCATCCCGGGGAATATAGGCATCATACTTGCCTGGATCCTCCATGACATGAATCCCGTGGTAATCCTGCGCCGAGGTGTCGGCGGCAAACCGGCTGAGCGACTTGTCGCCGAAATTGGCATAAGGCACGTAATCCGCATTGGTCGCCCCGAAGGAATAGGGAGTCGCCGCACCCGCCCGGCAGGCCCATTCCCATTGCGCCTCAGTCGGCAAGGTCACCTTCCGCCTGGTCTTGCGGGATAGCCAGTCGCAGAACGCCATCGCCTCGCGCCATGAGACGCGGCATACCGGCTGACCAGCCTGATCGAGATGCCACGGGCGCCTCCCGAACTGGTAGCAGATGGCATCGGCACAACCGCTGTCATGCGAGGGATCGAAAAGGCTGTACTGCCCGTTGCTCACCTCCAACCTTGCCATCCAGAAGGGCTTGGCAATCCGGGTCCTGCACACCGGCTGCTCATCGAGATGTCCGGTGGCGGATCCCATGGCAAACTCACCCGCCGGGATTCGCACCAGCTCCATCGTGGTGCCATTGCCCAGATCCAGCTTCAGGGGGGCTTCGCTTCCCTGCAGAGCCTTCGCCCTGGCTTCGTCAAAGGGCCAGCCCGGAATTGAAATAACCGGATTCAGTACCGGTTTCGGCGGGTGCGGAATCACCGGGGACTGCTTCACGGTCTCGGCCGGCACGGGGTCTTCGTGGTTCACCTCAAGCCCCGCATACTTGCGGCGCGCCTCGGCGCGTAATGCCTCTTCCTTGATCGCGGACTCGCCAACGATCGACGACCAGGTCCCGTGGTATGGCCGGTTCAAGTCTGCCCAGGTCACCAGCCGCGCCCAGGCATCGTCATCCAACTCAACCCCGTAATGCCCCTTGCGGAGCAACTTGCCGAGATCGGTTGTAGAGAAATGGAATTCCATGGGCGCCAACAGGTGATAATCCCCCTCAATGCCGTTGTTCCGGACAAAGGGAAACAGATTCGCGTAACTGGACGAGAATTTCCCACCCAGGTGCCCACCGCTTCCGGCAAAAGCGCTGTGCCAGCCGGTCAACCGCCTCCCGCCTTCCAGATCCGGATCGGAACCACCGGGCTTGTGGCACGACACGCAATAGCGGTCGAGGACGGGCTGAACCTCGCGCTCGAAACTGAAGCCCCTCACGGGCAATCCCCGCCACGGCGTGAGGTCAGACGGCTGCCGCTTCAGGGCCAGGCTGGAGCGCGACGGGGGCGTGCTGTTCTCGCGTTCATGGCACCCGACACACGAGAGGTTCTCCCCCGGCATGGCGGTCATCCAGCTCCGCATCAACGCCAGCGCCCGCCCCTCCTTGTCCAGGGGCTGGATCGCGATCGGTGTATTCGCGGGCGCCCTGAACAAAGCCGAGCCATCCGGTTCCACCGGCACGGTGCCCAGTACCCTGCGCATATCCCACGGACCGTCCATACCGATGACCCCATACAGCCCTCCCACATTGGGATAGGAGAAGGTATAGGTAAAGACCCGCAGCGATGTCACGGTGCCGCGGGGGATCCCCTTGAGCCCTCCACCCTCATAGATATCCTGAATATAAATCGAGGCATTCTTGCGCGCCAGGTCAACCTTGTCGGGAAGCACTGGTGGAACGGGCCGCTTCTCCATGGCCACCGGCTCAAGGACCGCATAGTCATCAAAGTCCTGGATCAGCAGCAGGTTATCGAACACATCAACCAGGTACAGTCCCCAGTTATGGGCAGGCGAGGGCCTGCAGGAAACCAGGAAATACTTCTCGCTCAACGGACAGGGGTGGATGAAATTCGGCCAGACATTATCCATGTAGTCGTAGATGCGCGGCTCAACCTTCTGTCCGAAACCGGGAATTTTCTGGACTACTCCATCGGCTTCATACCGGCCCCGTCCCACATCCAACAGGATCAGTTCCCCCGTCCGGGCCGGACCATGGTGTCCACTGGAAATACCGAGCACCAGGTTGGCCTTGCCCGGAATCGGCTGGGCATAGAAGAACGCCGTCGGCCAATACGAGTTCGAGCCATAGAAAGCGCGCTGGCTGGTTCCATCCGGATTCATCGTGAACAGCAGGCGCGTGTTCGAATGAGGGGTATCCGTGTACTCCCAGCGCTGGTACAGCACGGTTCCATTGGGCAGGATGCGTGGCGTCCAATTGTGCTCCTGATCGAAGCAGAGCTGGCGCATGATCCCCGTTGCGGCGTTGAACCGGAAGAGATTCGACACGTGAATGCTGCCGGTCACGCACGGCACGGAGGTGCGCGGCACGGTACTGGAAAACAGGATATCGTCATTGGGAAGATAGCAGGCATCGTAATTCCCGCTTCCGGCCTCAACGCCCGGCGTGACTTGGTGCACCCCTGCTCCATCAATCCCCATCTCGAACACTTGCCATTGGTTATTCGTATTGGGCATGGAAAACAGAAGCCGGTCGGCATTGAAATGCAGGCACAGGTCACCAACGAACTGTGATCCAGGGACGGAACACAGTGCGCAGCGG
>JBAXRC010000156.1:0-5916 GCA_037131415.1 bacterium
GTCGTGGAGCCGGTTGTTGAGCCGATCCCCGCCGTGCCGATACCGGAGCCCGTAATCATTGAGAAGGTGGTGCCTGAATCAGCGGTAGCGGTAGATCCGCCGGTGGCTGTCGTGGAACCGATTGAAGAGCCGATCCCCGCCGTACCTGTACCGGAGCTCGTCATCATCGAGGAGGTGGCGCCTGAATCAGCGGTAGCGGTAGATCCGCCGGTGGCAACGGTCGCGTCAACGGTTGTTCAGGAGACCGCCGAGCCGCCCGTCAGTATCCCTGACCCGATCCCGCCGGTTGAGCCAGATCCCGTTGCGGTGCCTGAACCAGTAATCGTGCTCGAGCAAGTTGATGCCAATAAGCTTGAGGATACACTCCCTGCTAACCCTGAAATCGAAAATAACACTAATGATGAACAACCTGTATAGCACAGGTTGTTCACGTCGCAGAAATTACGGATGAATCAGAAAAATAAAGCCCTCCTGTCCCTTCTCCTGCTGGTGCCGGCGCCAAGTATCGGGACGCTTTTTGGCATGGTGATCTGCCCGAATTCGACGGCGGGAGTTCTGGTATTTGGAGCCAGCAAGGTGTGGCTATTCGGGCTTCCGGTTGTCTGGCTCCGGTTTGTCGATCGCACACCCTTCAGTTTTTCACCTCCCCGGAATGGAGGGTTTGGGACAGGATTACTCTCCGGGTTATTCATTTCCGGATTGCTCCTGGTGACCTGGTGGATACTCGGGGATAGCTACATTGATAGGCGATTCCTTGCCGATAAAGTCGTGGCGATCGGACTCGGTACGCCAGCCGCGTATGTGGGCGGCGCACTTTACTGGATCCTGATCAACTCGGTGCTTGAGGAATATGTCTGGCGGTGGTTTTGCGTCACGCAGTGCGAGCAGCTTCTTCCGAAGCGGATGGCGGTGATGTGCTCGGCGTTGTTCTTCACCTTGCATCACATCGTGGCCCTGGTGGTTTTCTTCAAGCCGGCCGTCGTGTTGGCGTGTGCGGCGGGAGTATTTATCGGCGGGGCGACCTGGTCCATGATGTGCATCCGGTATCGCTCCGTGTGGCCCGGTTACCTGAGTCATGCCATTGTTGATCTGGCTATCTTCGGTATCGGTGCGGCCTTCGTGTTCGGGATGGGGTGAGGAATTGCTTGTCCTTGGAATACGGTACCTGTTCTGTTATGTAGGGGCTCATGGAAACTCAAAATGAGGAAGATGTAAGTCAGGCTGTTCCGGGAAAGTCGCTTAATGGCTTGAACCGGCTCGAGGCGGTGTCGGCGATTGTGGCTGTCGCGTTGCTCGCTCTTGGGTGCCTGGTGGTGTTGCGTCCATTTGTGTCGGCGATCCTGTGGGCTTTGGTGCTTGCTTATACAACCTGGCCCTTGCTGTTGCGGCTGGAGAGGCGGATGTAGGGGCGGCGGTCTGGGGCTGCTTTTGTGATGACTTTGCTGATTGCGCTGGTCTTGGTTCTTCCCTTCGTGGTGGTCGGTGTCAAACTGGCGGAAAATGTGTCCCGGATTGAGGAGCTGTTCAGGTTTCTGCAAGGCGGCTTGCCGCCTGTGGCACCCGAGTGGCTGACGGGGTTGCCGTGGATCGGGCACGCCATCGGATCCGCCTGGCCGGGATTTGTCCAGGATACGGGATGGATATCCAATACCCTCAAATCCGTTGGCCTCGGGGCGGGCAAGTGGCTGCTGGCCAATAGCGTTGATTTCGGCAAGGGCATCATGCAGTTGGTGCTCAGCGTGGTGATCGTCTTCGTCTTGTACCGGGATGGGGAACAAATCACGGAACGTCTTGCGGCGGGGGCGCAGCGCATTATGGGTGACCGTTCCCAGCACCTGCTGTCGGTTGCAGGAAACACCGTCCGCAGTGTTGTCTATGGGATCATTGGTACGGCGCTGGTGCAGGCAATCGTCGCGACGATCGGGTTCTGGGTGGCCGGGGTGCCGTCGCCGTTCCTGCTAGGCTTGCTGACCTTCCTACTGGGCCTGATCCCGGCGGGACCGCCGTTCGTCTGGGTGCCAGCCGCCTTGTGGCTCTTTCATGCGGGACAAACGGGGTGGGGTATTTTCATGTCGATCTGGGGCGTGCTTGTCATTAGTGGGATCGACAACGTTGTCCGTCCCTATCTGATAAGCCGGGGATCGAATCTGCCGTTTATCATCGTCCTGCTGGGCGCCATCGGGGGCGTGCTTGCCTTCGGCTTTATCGGCCTTTTCCTGGGGCCGGTCCTGCTGGCCGTTGGTTATGCGCTGGTGCGTGAGTTCACAGCAAGCCGGAAGCAGTCGGTGCAGGAGAAGGGTCAGCCTGAAGTCCCCTGAAGGGACTGCCACTTTTCCGCCCGCTTGAGCATGAGGTTGACGAGAGGGGTTTTTGACCTCGTATAGGCGTCGCGGTTGGTGGCGTATTTCCGGGCCAGTGCTTTCTTGAGGCTGTTGTAGCGTCTGGCTTCATCCGGATGGGCCCGCAGGTAGTCCCGGAAGAGGAGCCAGCGCTCCCAATGTTCGCAGCCGGCGGCCACCAGGTGCAGGTGAAGGGTGACAGGATTGCCCATCACGAAAAAATGGCGGCCAGGGAGCCCGTATTCGCCCTTGTAGGTGTATCCTGCTTTTTCAAACCGCCGGACCCAGCGGGTGAGCTGCTTGAGCGAGGGGATCTTCATCGCCATGTCGATGATGGGCTTGGCGTCAAGTCCGGGGACGGCGGTGCTGCCGATATGCTCCAGGGTATAGCGTGATGTTCCCAGGAGTTTATGGAGGCGCGACGCCTCGCGCCGATATCGCTGCCGCCATGCAAGGCTATGGTGGCTTAACTTAACGGTTCCGCTTTTTAACCCGATCATGCTTTGTCCGCATCAACTTTTCTGGATCAGGGTTTTGAAATAGGCGATGGTCCTGGCGAGGCCCTCGTCCAGTGAAATGGTGGGCTGCCAATTCAGGACTTTCCTGGCAATGGTGATGTCGGGCTTTCGCTGTTTTGGATCGTCCGAGGGGAGTGGCATGAATTCCAGTTTGGATTTCGAGCCGGAGAGGGCAATGATTTTTTCGGCGAGTTCCAGCATCGTGAATTCGCCGGGATTGCCGATGTTGATGGGACCGGTGACTTCATCGCCGGTGTTCATGAGGCTGATGAGGCCGGTAACCAGGTCATCCACATAGCAGAACGAGCGTGTCTGGCGGCCATCTCCGTAGATAGTGATGGATTCGTTGCGGAGGGCCTGGACAATGAAGTTGGAGACCACCCGTCCGTCGGCGGGGTGCATGCGGGTGCCATAGGTGTTGAAGATTCGGGCCACCTTGATGCGGACCCCGTTCTGGCGGTGATAGTCGAAGAAAAGGGTTTCGGCGCAGCGTTTGCCTTCATCGTAGCAGGAGCGGATGCCGATGGGGTTGACATGGCCCCAATAATCTTCGCGCTGGGGATGAACCTGGGGATCCCCGTAGACCTCGCTGGTGGAGGCCTGGAGGATCTTGGCGCGGACGCGCTTGGCCAGGCCGAGCATGTTGATCGCGCCGTGAACACTGGTTTTCGTGGTCTGGACGGGGTCGTATTGATAGTGGACGGGCGAGGCCGGGCAGGCCATGTTGTAAATTTCGTCCACCTCGACATAGAGGGGAAAGGTGACGTCATGGCGCATCAGCTCGAAATAAGGATTCTCGAGGAGATGGGCAATGTTGGCCTTGCTTCCGGTAAAGTAATTGTCAGCGCAGATAACTTCGTGGCCCTGGGCCAGAAGTCGTTCGCAGAGGTGTGACCCCAGGAACCCGGCCCCGCCGGTGATCAGAATACGTTTTGAGGTCAAAGTTCTCATCGGGTTCCTTTATTTAGAATGCGTTCGATTTCGGCTTGAATGGGGGCGGGATCAACGGGCGCAGGGGCTCCGGAGTCCTCCTGGGGGACGGGGGTGAGCGCGCGGAGTTCGCGAATGAAACTCACGGGCTTGAAGGGACGCGAAATGGAGCCGAGTATCCGGCGGGAAGATCCGGATAGATCAAGGGGTTCTGAAGGCTGGCCCGCCAGAACAATTTCCATTCCCCGGAGCCAGTCGAGGGCGGGAATGGATTTGATGAATTTTCCCGCCGGCATCCCGGTCATCTGGGCGCTGAGGATGAGGTAGTGGGGTTGCGAATGTTCCAGTCGATTGATGGCGTCCTGGGCGCCCCGGGCGAGAAGAACCCGGCATTCACCGAGCTGGTGGATGGCGGTGCCGGCAATGACAAGCTGGGAAGTGTCTTCATCCACGACCAGAAACGTCATCCGGGCGTTGGAGCGTGCCGCCTCACGGTTCCAAAGAAGGCGCCGGATTTGGGAGAGCAGGGGTTGTATGTTCACGGGCTTCAGGGTGTAGTCCTGGGCACCGCGCGCAAGGGCTTCCCGGGTGGAGTTTTCAGTCCCGGTTATCGCGAGGATTCGGAGCCGGTTGTAATTCGGCACGGAGCGAATGCGTTCGATGAGGCGAAAGCCTTCGGCGTTGGGGTGGTCATCGTCCACAATCAGAAGATTGGCGGGATGTTTGGTGAGGCCGACGAAGACCTCTTCGGGGGTGGTGAACAGTTCCACCTCGAATGTTTCATGTTCCAGAACCTTTTGCAGGATCCGGGCCATGGAGGGATCCGACAGGAACAGGGCGATGCTTTCACTCCGGCGGGCAGTCCGGATGGCATCTGAAATCAGCCAGTTCTTTTCCGGCTTGTGCCAGGCATTGTGGAAAGCCATGTAGAGATGGCGTTCGGCGACGGCGGTGGCGTCATCGAGCGGGACTTGCTTGTTGACGAGGGTCAGGCCCGCACAGACTACGACGGGAAGCGGTTTTCCAGCCGGGGTAGAAATGACCTGGCCACTGAGGGCCGGTAGTACTTTCTCCATGGCCTTTGTGGCCCCGAAATGATCCTCGCCGGGCATGATGATGGCAAATTCCGAAACCCCCCAGCGGGCCACGATATCCGAGGAACGCAGGGATGAGGTGAGGATTTTTCCGATTTCGCGGATGAGATTGTTTCGCGCGACGGTACTGCAACTGCGCACGATGGTGTTGAAGCGGTGAATCCCGACAATGGCGAAGGAGATGGGGTCTTCCTCGGAGACGGAGGCCTGGGTCTGACGGTAGGCTTCGTAGCAGGCTGCCCGGTTCGGCGTTCCGGTTGTCGGGTCGCGACGTGCTTCACGGAAGCGGGTGCGGCCCCGTCTCAGGCGAAGGCTGATGTGCCGGATCAACTCATCCAGGTTGACGGGTTTCGTGAAATAGCCATCCGCTTCGCCGGGTTCATTGTGTTTCCGTCCAGCACCGGCGCCCCCGGGGCCGATGGCCAGAATGGGCAATGCGGCGGTGGCAGGTTGGGATCGCAGGGCGGTAATCCATGCGCGTCCATCCATGCCGGGAAGAATCAAGTCAATCACGGCAAACCCGATGATTTCCGTAGCCAGGGCACGTTCCGCCTCGCCTTGTGTGACCGCCGACACCACCTGGTGTCCGCTGGATTCCAGCCCGGCGCCAAGCGAACTGATCAGGGCTCGATCGGCTGAAACCAGCAATACAACGACATTGTTGTGTTTTTGCCGGCCGACTTCTTTTTGCAGAATAGTCATCAGGCCGTTGAGCCGGGCGGCAAAGTCTTCCGAGGAGGCTGATTCCGCCTCCCGTGCCGCCTGGGCAATATCGTCCAGATGATGGAATTCGCTGGAGGCGCGAAGCAGGGTAACGAGTTCACGAGCCGCGGGTTCGGTCGAGGGTGTATCCTTGAGGGTTTTCAGAGCGGTCGAAAGGGTGGCGAGACGATGAGCAAGGTTGACCGTGACTTGACTTGAGGCTGTCATTTGAAGAAGCATACGATTCTTCCTCGGAATCGTCAAATTCTTGTTGCCCAGTAATGGGTCAGTTATAGGGGGTGCCCCGCCACCTTGCGTGGCGGGAACCGAACA
>JBAXRC010000157.1:0-5833 GCA_037131415.1 bacterium
AGGATTGCCAGTTGGAACGAGGCGTCTAGAATCGTGGGGTCGAGCAACCACTGGCTGTGTGGCGACAAAGGGAGGCAAACTTCAGTCGGCACGGATTGCAATATGCCCACGATAGCGTCTTCCCGGATTCCCTCAATCGCTTGAATTCCCGCAAAACACCGTCCTTGAAATAACCATTGCCCGTAGGCTTCCGAAACACTCAGGGGAAAAGGTGTGAGGGTGCCGACTTCCATGGAGGTGACCGGTGCCGATTCAACGCCGAGGGTGACAAGAGAACGGTAATGCGCCCGGTTCCCCATGTCGGCCCCGCAGATCGCCATGGAGAAGGCCTCGGCGCAAGCAGAATTATGTTGGGGTTTGACGCGGAAGCCCCTGACCAGAAGCGATTTAGGCTGGTTCTGCTCAATCACGATCCCTTTCTGAACCTGCAGGGAGGAGATTTCAATTCCGCCCCTTGGTGCAATGGCGGCGGCCCATGCCGATTCCGCCATCAGTTCCATGGCCATGGCCGCGGGGAAAACCGGTTTGCCGTCGAGCATGTGATCATACAGGTAGACATGCCTGGCGGGATCAAGGGTGCAGGCGACTGCAAGAGTGCCGTTGTTGTGGATGACGGACCCGGCGCTGACTAGCGGCAGGGCTGTCTGTCCGGCTTCCTTCGCGGGTGGTCGGGCATACGGGGCATCGCCCAAGAGTACCTCCACATCGCCCTTCCGGCCGTACTGAAGTTCATCGACAAAGCACCGTCGGCCCGCATCGGGGGGGATGACCTGCACGCCCATATCCTGAAAGCGGCGCAGGGCGTCTTCCGACGCCATGCCTGCGCTTTTCCAGGGGCCCCATAGGAGCGCGACGACCCGCCCGATCATATGGCGGTCCAAGTCGCGGGCCAGGGCGTTCAGCACGCCGTTGGCGGCGGCGTAATCGCTCTGGCCGGCATTGCCAAGGGAGGCGACTGAAGAGAAGAAGGCCACGAATTTCAGGGAATCCAGGCGAAGTTTCCGGCTTAGCAGGAACGCGCCGTCCGTCTTCGTGTCAAAGACGCGGTCAAACGACTCCGGGGTTTTGTCCTCCACCCGCTTGTCTTCGATCAAGCCCGCCCCATGGATCACGCCGTCCAGCCTTCCGAATTCGGAATAGATCCGTTCAATTGAGCCGGAAAAGGAAGATTCGTCGCGCACATCGGCCTGGAGGTAGGTTACCCGTGAACCGCTTCGTTGGAGTGATGCCAGGGTGGCGCGTATCTCCCGTTCGCCACACAGTCGGCGATAGGCCGTTTCGATGGCGAGGGGTGCGGCTTTTCCGCCAGGCCCCGCCAATTGCCGTGCGAGGATGCGGCGGAGTTCCTCGGGCGATGCGATGCCCCGCGTCACCGCCGCTTCTTCGGCGGGCGGTAGCGGTGATCGGCCCGCCAGGACCAGTGTCGGATTGAATCGTTCGGCAAGTTCCATGCAGACCTGCGCCGTGATGCCGCGCGCGCCGCCAGTTACCAGGATGACCCAGTCGGAACCGATGTGCAGGGGCTCGCCCGTGCCTCGGTCAAGTTCGGCGGGGGCAATGCTGACCTGTTGTCGTTGCCCGCTTCGGAAGCTTGCGAATCGGGAGTCGTTTCCGCACTGTAGCTCTCCCATGATCCTTTGCGTAAGAACCGGGATGGACTCTCTACGGCTCAAGGCAATGGTGCTGGCGGTTACGTCGGGCCATTCTGTTGCAAGCGTGTTGACCAGCCCCGTAATGCCGCCATGGCCGGGGAAGGCGCCGTCCGTTTCGACCGCGCCGAGAATCCGGGTACGCCCGGAGGGTGATGGGGATGTCAAGTCTTCTGCCGCCGCCTGGGCCAGGTAAAACAGGGCTTTTACGTCCTCCTGTAAAGCCTTCCGCCAGATTTCGAGAGGCATCTCCAGGGCCGGTCCCCGGCCGCGTAGCGTCAGCAGATGAACAAGTCCAACCACCCGCCCTTCAGTTTTGTGAATGGTGCCGACAAGCGTATGCAGGGCCCCTGGGTTCGCAAAGTCAGCGTGGTAAAAGCCTGTCACGCCCTCCGGTTTTTCATTCGCCGAAAGCACGATGGCGTGAGAGCCTAGGGCGCGGATCGACTCCGCCACGGCCTCCGCCACGCCGCTTTCGTCGTCGGTGATGAGAAACACGCCGTCACGTGGAATCGGGGCAGGGTTGTTTTGAATCGGTGAGTCCTCCATCCGCATCATGAAGCGGGGCACGTGGACATGGGCGGCTGAAGGTGCAACGGCAGGGCGCTTTTCAGTGTTGGCCGGTCTCCCTGGGGAAGGGGTCGGGGGCGTGGTTGCCGGCCCGCCGGGCAAGGGAACCGAGACGATGCGGTCAATGAGTTGGCGCAGGGTCTTCAGGATGGCCAGGTTGCCCGCGGAGGAGGAGTCCGGAGTGGGGCCGAGATGCGGGAAGGCCTTGCGTAGTCGGCCCGTGATTTCGACGCGTTTGATGGAGTCGATGCCCAGTTCAGCCTCAAGGTCCGCCTCCACATCCAGCATATCGGGTGGATAACCAGTCCGTTCGCCGACGATCCTCAACACTTCCGTCCGGACATGATCGGCATGCGCCTTAGGTTGTACTTCGGGGACAAGAGCGGAAGGAGAAGGGTGGGGGAGTGACGCCGGGATCGCCGCAGAGGTGGGCCCAATTGGTGCGGCAGACATTTCCCCGTTTGACGCAACGGTTCCGGTTGCGAAAGCCAGCATGACGCGCCGGTGGGTGTCGAGGAGACGTTGCATTACCTGTTCGTGCGTTTGCAGAATGGCCGCCCGGTTATCGGTCGGGCTGGGTGAGAGGCGGATTGGTGCCGTGATGGTGGGTGTAGATAGTGTTGATTGCATGGTGATGATGGGGATTGTTGTGGGGGTCGCTGCCCCGTTTGTGAGTTCACCTGTTTGCATCGGTGTCGCCCGGCCACCGTCAACCCACCATGTGGTCGGGGAAAACGGTAACTTTTGGGTCTCCTTGAAGAGCCGTTCCAAGTCGTGTTCACGGGGTTGGCGATCTTCATACAGCCGGTCCAGACTGACGGGCGCACCGTGTGCGGCAAGTTGCGCCAGTGCGTGCAGCAATCCGTCCAGCCCGGAACGCTTGCGGGTTTCCAGCGGCACGACCACCCGTTCCCGATTCCCGAGAATTTGTTCGGCGAGTCCGCTCAGGACCGTACGGGGACCGACTTCGACGAAGACCCGCGCTCCCGCAGCATACATCGCCTCGATTTCGGACACAAATCGCACGGGCGAGACCAGATGCTCGCCCAGCCTCGACTGGATGGCGGCGGGATCGGAGGGATACTCTTCGCCTGTGGTATTGGAAAAGACCCGCAGCACGGGTGTTTCGAAGCGGAGTTCCCCGATCAACTTATGAAGCCGGTTTTTTGCGGGTGCCACGAGAGGGGAATGAAAGGCGCAGGCCACGGGGATGGCTTGCGCCGTGATGTCTTTTGCCTCCAGCTGTTTCAAGGCCTCTGTAATCGCGGTTTTTGTGCCCGAGATGATGGTTTGTCGAGGCGAGTTGAGATTGGCGATCCAGAGATCAGGCAGGGCGCCGATCAGCTCGCGTGTTTTCACTTCGTCGGCTTCAACCGCCGCCATGGTCCCGAGGTCCCCACACGCTTCCTCCATGATGAATCGGCCGCGGGATTCGGACAGGTTGAACAGCATTTCGGGGGTAAGACAGCCTGCGGCGCACAGGGCCGAATATTCGCCGTAACTGTGGCCCGCCACCATATGGGGTGTCACCCCTAAGGCCTGTAACAGCTTCAGCAGACCCGTGGACGCGGCTCCGAGTGCGGGTTGGGCCACGTTTGTTGCCGTGATCACCTGGCGCGCGGTGCGCTCCTCGTCTTCGCTGAAGCGCGGCGGGGGGAAGACGAATGACGACAACGGCCGGTCGAAGCGGCCTGCCAGTACGCGGTCGGCCATTTCGAACGTGGTGCGGATTTCATGGAAGTGGACGGCCAGTTCCCGCAACATGTCGGGATACTGGGAGCCCTGGCCGGGGAAGAGAAACGCGATGCCGGCATTCGGGGCCAGAGCCCGGGGCGGCAGATAGATGCCGGCGGCGGGATCCCACACGGTGGCCGCCGTGTCGGAGCTAAGTTTCGCTGCGAGGGTATCCAGTTTGGCGGCCAGGTCATCGAGCGACGAGGCCACGATGGCAAGTGTTGAAGGACCGGCGTTTAGCTTTGACCGCCGCCAGAGGGTAAACGACAGGTCCTTGAGTTCCGGCTTCGCTCCCGCTTTAAGGGAAGAGGTTAGACCGGTTACCTGCTTGAGGATTTCGGCGGTGGAGGCTTCGCGCCAGAGGAATAGTTCGCCTGGCCAAGTCATTGTGACAGCCCCGGATGTTCCGGCTTCATATTCCTCAATAATGGCGTGATAGTTGGCGCCGCCAAAGCCGAACGCGCTGACGCCTGCCCTCCTGGGTTGATTGCCGGATGGCGCGATCCAGGGCCGGGTTTCCGTGTTTGCGTAAAGAGGGCCGCCGGTCAGGCTGCCGTTTGGTTTCTCCACCCCGATTGTGGCGGGCAGGACTTTGTGGTGCAGGGCCAGCGCCACCTTGAGTAATCCGGTGATCCCCGCCGCGCCCTTGGTATGGCCAATCATGGATTTCACCGAGCCCAGAGCCACCGAATTTGGAGCGCTTCCGGCGGCCCCGAAAATCTGGCGCAGCGATTCGGTCTCCGCCCGGTCGCCCGCCACGGTGCCGGTGCCGTGCGCCTCGATCAGGCCGACGGTTGAGGGCAGGACATCGGCGACGGTATAAGCCCGGCGAAGCGCACGGATCTGCCCCTCCGGCGAAGGTGCTGTCAGGCCTTTGGCGCGTCCGTCGCTGGATGCGCCGACACCCCGGATGACGGCGTAGACGCGATCCCCGTCCCGTTCCGCATCCTCCACCCGTTTCAGGACAAGCATGGACAGTCCCTCGCTGATGCAGGTTCCATCGGCGGTATGGTCGAAGGTGCGGCAGCGGCCGCGTGGTGAGAGCGCATGGGTCTTGCAGAAACACAGGTAATTGAAGGGACTCTGGAACGTGTCGGCCCCGCCGACTAGAGTCATGTCGCTCGCGCCGCTTTCGAGTTCGCGACAGGCTAGATACAAGGCGGCCAGTGACGAGGCGCAAGCCGCATCCACTGCGAAGTTGGGCCCCCCCAGGTCGAAGCGGTTGGCGATGCGCCCGGCAATGACATTGAGGAGAATGCCAGCGAAGGAATCTTCCGTCCATTCCGGAAGGTCTCGATGGACGCCCGACAGAGCGGTGGATCCGGATCCGGCGGACAGCGCCGAACGGAGCACGTAATCCTGGCCGAGTTCCGCCAGGCCGCCGCTGACGCCGATGATGACCGAGGTGTTCTCCTTGGGAAAGGGTCGGTTTTCATACCCGGCATCCTTCAACGCCGCACGTGCTACTTCTAACGCAAGCAACTGGATGGGCTCAATGGAGGCCAGCGAACTGGGCGGCATACCAAATTGTGCCGGATCGAATGGAACCGGATCCAGGAATCCGCCCCATCGGGCATAGACCCTGTCGGCGACATCCTGCCGCTCGTCGAAATAGAGTTTCCAGTCCCAACGTGATGAGGGGACTTCACGGATAGAGTTGGTCTTAGTCAAAATGTTCGTCCAGAACTGGCTCAGATTTCGGGCACCCGGCAACAGGCAACTCATTCCCACAATGGCAATCCCCCTGCGATTGGCGGATCGGCGGGGAGGAGTGGTTTCGCCGACTGAGCGCGCGGCCTTCCTCAGGGTGGCCGCGCCCTCTGCGCTGATGTTTTGATGCAACTCTTTCATGGTGCAAACGTCGATGTGCACTGCCGCTG
>JBAXRC010000158.1:0-5813 GCA_037131415.1 bacterium
GGCTTATGCCTTATTCTTCTGGAGGGCGAAGCTTGCTGAGCCGCAGTCAAGAGGTTTGCATGACAATCGAACTCCTTGTGTTTAAGGCTGACTGGCTCGCTTTTAATGCGCTCAAGTTGAAGACGGCTCAGCAAGCTTCGCCCTCCAGAAGAGAGGAATGGGGTGGTAAAATCGGCTAGTAGCTTTCCGCGGGGATCTTGCAAACACCTCTAAACACCAGCAAATGCAGGTTTTTGTGCTCATGAAACACTGCCTATGGGATGACAGTGGGCCGGATTAATAATTGGGCTACCCTCAGCCGTTATTTAACTGGGGGATCGAGTCGGTACACGGCCACCACGGCGCGTTCGCCGCGGGCGCCAGTACCGGTGCAGAAAAGATAAGGGACATCGAGTTCCACCCTGGCGATACGGGCGACGGCGGCGGAACGATCCCCCTCAATGAGAACGGCAAAGGAAGGGATATCCTGTTTCCAGGAAGTCGCCGGACAGGGTCCGCTCCGGGTGCTGAATCCGAGCCGGTACCAGCGATAATGAAGACGGCTCCGCTCCGCTGGCGGAAGGATCCCATCAAGGACACGGAAGCGCGCCTCAAGGTCGGAACAGAGGGGGCCCGTCGTTTGCTCCCTCACATGTCTCATCAAATCTTCGAGGAATCCGGCATCCGCCCTGACGCCTGAGGCAATCAGGTCACGGAAGTGCGCGACATTATAGAACCAGTCAATCGTTCTCGAGAAATGGTCAGCCAATTCAAGATCTTCCTGCGTCATATCCGGCGTGGCCAGGATCTGGTAGGGAACAGAAGGAGAACTGATCAGCCCCCAGTCTCCGGGTGTTTCGGCAAAAGGGGTCCCCGGAAGAAGTTTCAGCCGTTCCAGCTGGATCTCAGCCGGCTCCAGGGCCATCAATATCCGGAGATCGTCCACCAGGTCGGCCAGGGTTCCGCCGGGTAGTCCCGCAATCAGGTCCACATGAACCTCGATGTTGCCAAGGCCGCAAAGTCGCCGCAGGCCTTCCAGGGTGCGGGTTACAGTTGCCTGCCGCCCGATCGCCTGATACACAGCCGGCCTCAGGCTCTGAATTCCGGCCTCCACATGGAATTGTCCCGGCGCGACGCGGGAAAATTCATCCGCAAGCGAAGCGCTAAACCGGGCCGGATCCACTTCCAGATGGAACCGCAACCCCGGGAACTCGTCCCGGAACAGGGTTGTCAGCGCCAGCGCCCGTTCCCGATCCTCATTGAAGGTGCGATCCACGACCCGCACCTCCCTCACCCCTGCCCCCTGGATTGCCTTCAAGTCTTCCCGAACCCGTTCAAGCGAATGGAACCGGACCGGACTTTTCCGGCTCGTGCAGAATAGGCAACCGTTCCCGCACCCCCGCGAGGTTTCCATCTGGATGAACGGCTTCCTGAACCCCGCCAGCGCCTGCGCATAGAAGGGGGGAATATCATCAAGATCCCTCAATAGCGCGGCGGCCGATAAACACCTGCCCGACAGGCAAACACCCGGAATGTCCCCGGCCTCCCCGCCTGATTCCCATCGTTCCAATAGCGCCGGGAAAGCCAGCTCCCCCTCACCGCGAATAGCCACATCCGCAATCCCTTCCGGCCCGACCAGCGTCCGGCAATCCCCCAGGCACTCCGGACCGCCCACCACGATTCGGCATGCGGGAGCCAATTCCCGGATCCGGCGAAGCAACGCGAAGACGAATTCCCGGTTAAACAGGTAAAGAGTGGCGGCTACCACATCGGGACGACTCTGCATGACCCGCCCCAGCACCGACTCGGGGTCATCCTTGACCGTGACCTCGACAGTCTCCCACGCCCTCCCCGTCCTGAGGGTAACCGCCTGCAAAATCCAGGCGGCAAGACTGCTGTGGGAATAGGAACAGTTGGCGGCAATGAAAACAACCTTCATGGGCAGGACTTTAGGGAAATCAACACCGGGAGTCAAAGAAGTCAATGACTTGCTTTACCACCCCCTGTTTTGTAACGTTTCCTGAATGAGTTCCACCGTCATCAAGACCATCGTCAAACGTAACGGGAACCTGGTGGTATATGACCGGGAACGGATCACCACGGCCATCTTCAAGGCCATTGCCTCCACCGGAAAACCTGACCGGCACCTGGCCGAATCGCTTGCCGCCAAGGTCGAGGCCTCCATCCTGGCGTCCTATCACGGCGACATGACCCCTTCGGTCGAGGACATCCAGGATGTCGTCGAGCACATCCTGATCGAGAACCAGCAAACCAAGCTGGCCGGTAACTACATCGCCTACCGGCAGCAGCGGGCCATGCTCCGGGCCACAAAGGCCTACACGTTCGAGGTCACCGACAACATTCCCTACAAGAAGATCTACGAGATCCTCCTGTGGAACATGGGACACCGGTGCGAGAGCGTCGAATCCCTGAATGACCTGATCCATAAAAAGGCACTCCCGGGTCTGGTACGGGCGGCCGAGGACCGGTTCGCCAGCGAAGCGGGGCTTGCCGCCGAAGCCATGCTGGCGCGGGCACGGGATCTTCGGCTAGTCATCATCGCGGGCCCCTCCTCCTCTGGAAAAACCACAACGACCATCAAGATCGGCGAGGCGCTCCAGTCCTCCGGCCTGCGCCTGAAGGCAATCAACATCGATAACTATTTCTTCGACCTGGTGAAGCACCCGCGCGACGAATTCGGCGATTACGACTACGAAAGCCCGCAATCCCTCGACCTGGAGCTGATCAATCACCACCTTGCGGAACTGCTTGCCGGCCGCTCCATCAAGACCCCGTTCTACAACTTCAAGACGGGTATCCGCACCCTTGAGGCGAACGAGATGCGGCTCGCCGACAATGAGATCCTCCTCCTCGACAGCCTGCATGGCCTTTATGGCGAGATGACCAAAGCCGTTCCCGCCGCGAACAAGTACCGGCTCTATGTCGAAACCCTGGGCCAGTTGCGTGCCAGCGACGGCACCTTCATGCGATGGGCCGACAACCGCCTGCTCCGCCGGATGATCCGGGACAAGAGTCACCGGAATCTCCAGCCCATGGGTACCCTGACCCACTGGCATTACGTGCGGCGCAGCGAGTTGAAGCATATCATCCCCTTCATTACCGAAGCCGATTTCGTCTTGAATACGGCACTACCCTATGAGTTGCCTGTCCTGAAGGCCAGGTTGTGGAATTACCTGCCCCAGGCCATGGAAATGTTCCGGCAGGATCCGCACCGCCAGGATGCCTATGTCCGGGCGAAGCGCGTTCACGACCTCCTGGAAACCATCACGCCGGTGACGGATGATTCGCTGGTCCCCTCCACTTCCCTGCTGCGCGAGTTTATCGGCGGCAGCAAATACAGCTACTAAGGAAACGGTCATGATACTTGTAGTCGGCCTATCATCAGCCTGGCAACGCACCCTGTTCTTCAAATCACTCCACCCCGGTTCCGTCAACCGCGCCACACGCGTGCTTGAGACCGCTTCAGGAAAAGGGGTCAATGTTGCCCGGGTGGCGTCGGCGCTCGGCGAGAAGACCCTGCTGTTGACCACGGCGGGCGGACACCGGGGAAAGCTCTTCCGCAAGGCCCTCCGGGAAGCCCGGTTGCCAGCCGTGACCATTCCGTCCAGCGGGGAAACCCGCCTGTGCCAGACCCTCATCGCCAACGGGCTTGTCACGGAGTTCGTTGAGGAGGCGCCGGCCTTGTCGCCCCGCGAAGTTGCTGCCGTGCGGTCGGCCTATAACCGTGCGTTACGAAAGGCCACCCTCGTGGTGCTAAGCGGAACCCTACCGAAGGGCTGCGGCGATGATTTCTATGCGGAACTGGCCCGGCTTGCAGCACGGCGGAATATCCCCGTCCTGGTGGATGCCCAGAAAAAGACCTTGCGCCATGTGGTCAGGCAGCGACCAATCCTGGTTAAGATCAATGCCGCCGAACTGGCGGAGGCCACCGGAATACGCACCTTGTCGGCGGGAATGCGTAAACTGAATAACATGGGCGCTGGGCTGGTTGTGATATCCAGGGGAGCCAAGGCGACGATCGCGTTTGACGGAACGCGCACATGGCGGGTCACCCCACCCAGGATCAAGGCCGTCAATCCGATCGGCTCCGGAGACGCCATGATGGCAGGTATTGCCACCGGACTGATGCGCGGAATATCGCTTGATGATACTTTGCACCTGGGCATCGCCTGCGGCGCCGCCAACGCCCTCACGGAAACCTCCGGCGTAGTCCGTCCTCAGGACGTAAAGCTGTTTTTAAACGGCGGAAGCTTCTGAACTCGACCCAATTCGATAACAACATCAATGTCATGGGTCAGTGATAGGAGGTGCCCCGCCACCTTGCGTGGCGGGAGACGAACATTTTTGCGCCCCGTAGCACAAGGCCACGGGGACGCCCCCCCCTGTAACCGACCTCTTACAGCATCATGATGCTTGTCTTTTGCGTCATGATGAGAGACACTTCCAAAGGATAAGAGGAGGAGCACTATGAGAACAACCGTAAGTCTGGATAACCAGTTGTTAACCCTGGCAAAACGTGAGGCGTTGACGAGACATCAATCGCTGGCGAGCCTCGTAGAGGATGCTCTGCGACAGATGCTGACCGGCACTGTCGCGGGATCAAAGGCGCGCACCCCTGTGAAACTTCCCGAAAGCGGCGAGGGTGGACTTCAACCGGGAATCGATCTGGACAATTCTGCAGACCTGCTTTTCGTAATGGAGAAACGTCATGATTCTTATGGACGTTAACATTTTGGTCTACGCATTCCGCAAGGACGCGACCGACCACGCACGATACCGGAACTGGCTCCACGGAATTGTGAATGCCCCATCCGCTTTCGGAATCTCGAATCTCGTACTGAGCGGATTCTTGCGTATCGTGACACATCCGAAAGTGTTCAAGCAACCCAGTACATGGATTGAAGCAACCGAGTTTGTGCGAATGGTGCGAAACCAACCCAACTGTCGGAGTATCGCCTGCGGGGAACGACACTGGGATATCTTCACCGACTTGTGCCGAAAGGCTGATGCCAAGGGAAACCTCGTAGCCGATGCCTTCCTGGCGGCAATAGCCATCGAGTCCGGTTGTGAGTGGATCACCACGGATCGGGATTTCGCCAAGTTCCCCGGGCTGAAATGGCGTCATCCGCTGGATTGAGTCGATTAAACTGGTCCTAGACGCCGGGCAGGTCCATGTCGCCCAATCATTCGTCACCGTCACACTTGCCGGCAAGTGTTCTATCTTCCTTACAGTGAAAGTTCGTGAACCCGCTGCCAGCCTTGTTCAACACGGCGATCATGGATCCACCGCTCAAGTTCAGGGAAATCAACTAAATCGCGGGAAACGCGAAGAATACTCCGAATGTCCCGAATATGTTTTTCTGATCCGCCCTCCTGGAAATATTCCAGTTTACGAACAATCACATATTCAGGTGGTGCCAGCTTCATGGGGATTCCCCCCAACAAAAAGCTCCTACTCCGGGCCAATCCCCATGCCGACCATGAATCACATCCAACCGGGTAAATATCTGCCTTGAAGCCACTTCCTTCGTGAATGACATTAAAATGACCGCCACATTCCCGAGCCAGTTCGATGCGAATGACATCAATCGGAGGACAATAGTATTCAGGGGGGCGAAATCCAAGTACCAGTAATCCGGCCTGCACCCGATCCAATTCGACAACAACATCAATGTCATGGGTCAGGCGAGGTTCACCGTAGGCAATGCTGGCAACCGATCCGGTAACCATGTAATTGAGGCCCAATTTGTTAAATTGTGCCACTGTAGTCCCATAGGGTTTTCAAAAAAAGTGCTGGACTGAGGCGTTTAACC
>JBAXRC010000159.1:0-5737 GCA_037131415.1 bacterium
TCGGCCATTTCGTTGGCATACAACTTCTTGACCGTGTCCGCGAGGTTTCCCAGGCAGCGCCCGCCTCCCCTCTCCAGAAGCTCCTTCGTGATGTTCCGGATTTCCTTCTGCGTCGCCGCCACCCCCGCCCACTGTTCGGCCGTTACCGTCTTGAGCGTTCCCTGGAACTGCCTTGTCCGGTCAATCGCCTCCTTCTGAAGCTCGATCACCCGGTTGACATCCTGGGCCACCTTTTTCTCCAGTTCGCTTCGCTTCTGGGCGGCCTTTTCCACGCCATCCATCGTGAACGCCATCACAGGCGACATCGTGACGCGCGGGGACCCGGCGCAATTGTCGCGAGCCACAATCCTGAGCGACAGCACCCCTTTTTCAGCCAGCCGCCGGGCTTCGCCTTTCCAAAGAGTGGTAAATTCACGCGGTCGCCCCGTGACCCACTTGTAGGTTTTCAGAATCGTCACCGGCGCATTCTTGTCAGTGGGATCCGAGAGCTTCTGGACGAGAATCTCATCGATGCCAAAATCATCGGACACCGAGAAATCGATGGACGGCGCGCTTCCGGGCGTCAGGGAAACCGCCTGTTTGGGCGCGATAATCTCGATGTTTGGCGGCCGGTCGGGAAGCAGGTTATACGGCAAGGAGGTTTCAGTCTTGTCGCCGCTCGCGCCCGTGGCCGTCAGCACAAACGCCGCCCCGTTCGACACCGTCAACGCCCCCGTCCAGGTCAAACTGTCGGTACCGCGCTTGAACTCCACGGGAGTGTCGCTGCCGGAAAGCACCAGTGTTTCAGCCGGCGCATTGCACATTACCTTGAGCTCCACAGCGGATCCACTGGGAACATCCATGGGAGTCTTCGCATCATAAACCCGGTTGGACATCCCCATGTAAGCGGGTGGCGCCACTTTCACCTCAATCCCGGTGAAGGACAGCGGCGGCCGAAGCGTGACGCTATACCAGTCCGGCGTAAACGCATCCCCGGCGCGGAACCGGTACTTCACGGGAGTGGTCACCTTGTACAGGGTATTTGAAAATCCCTCCGCGCCCTTCCCTTTGAGCGTCCCGAGAACCAGGGTTTTCTGGGCGGCGTCGGACGGCTTGATGTCGAGCCAGACCGTGTGCCCCCGCTGGCCTTCGACGCTGCAGGCGAGGACCAGGTTGGCGCCCTGTAGAATGGAAATGTTTCCGGGCACGACACTGAGGACATGCGTCAGGCTGACGGGTGCGACATTGGAAAACGGATTCGCAATACGCCAGAGCGCCACAGGCCAGGCCCGCCCCACCAATGGCAGCGGAATCAGCAGCAGCACGATGGCACCCAACAAGACGAACTGCGCCCGCCGTGCCGCCCGGCGATTTTTCATCGCCTGGAAATCCAGCCCGCCCCACTGGGGTACCCCCATGTTCACATACGCCTCCCGGAAGGGATCACGTCCCGGCATCGCCGCGAACTGGAGAAAATTGATCAGGTGATTATCGAGTTGCGGGAAGGTCTTCTCCACGCAAACCGCCACCCCCTCGGGAGTATGCACCCGGGACAACGCCCGCATCAGGCGCTCCAACATAATGCCAGCCAGAACCATCAGGACGGACCAGGCTACGCACCGCCCTACCCGCTCGAATTGGATGAACACATCGGAAAGCGCGCATCCCCAGAGCCCCCCCAGAATGATGGACATCCAGATCGTCAGCCGGATCTCCGCCCTCCACCGGTTCAGCATCTTCCCGATTTGCTGAAGCTGACTGATGATTGCGCTTGGTGACATACGTTCCTCCCGCCTTTAATCGTCGCCAGATTCATCCTTGATCCCGTCGCTCTCGCGGACGTGATTGACCTTCGGTATCGAGCTTGACGAGGTCGACCCCTTCTTCCCTGCCACACCCCCACCCAGCCGGCTGGCGGGACTTCCGCTCCCCAGCTTGCTGGCCGGATTCTTGCCTTCCTCGGTCTTCGTTTCCTTCCGCACGGTATACGTCTCCGGCAGTTTCACAATCTTGACGTTCGCAATATAAGTAGGCTCGCCCGTTTGGGCCAGCAGGTACAACGTGATATAGCGCACTTTCTTCAGGTGCTTATACTCGAGCGCCGACACCTCCTTGTGAGGAAATTCCACCGTGATGGTTTTCCAGGGATGGACATTCGCCCCAGCCCAGGGATCCGCCTTGATCAGACGCCTGAAATCCTTGATCTCCGGATCATCGTAAGGAGCCACCCCGGGTGCAAACGAGTACCCGGTGAAATAGAACCGCTCGGTGCCATGACTAGAGGAGCCGCCGCCCAGGAGCTCCAACGTAGCACGGTACCGGAAGCCGCGCTCAACCTTGATCGGCTTGCACTCCACCTTGCTCTGCTCGTTGGGAGTGATGCACATCACATGCTTCCGCCCCTCGTGCTCCGGCAGAACCTTCACCGTGCTCTTGTTGTCCATGTAATGGGTATTGCCCGTCCAGGCGTAGTCGACCGTCCACCCCTCCAGGGCGTTGTTGGTATTGGAGAAATCCCCATTGAAACATAAATTAGACTCCGCCGCCCAGACCCCCGCGGAGACCATGACCGCCAGACTGAAAACTGCTAACTGCTTCATGAGCTTCATTCGCACCTCCACCCACCATTTTATCAAGCCGAAAGCCAGCCGCGGAATACCCGCGGCATCACGGCATATTCCTCATTTTTCTAGCAATCCACTCTATCGAAATCAGGGCTATCAGGCAAGAAATGGTCAGCCAATGCTGCCACCACGAGCGGTATTCCGAAATCTCCTGCTCAACCTTCTTGACCTTCAGCGCGGAGAGTGTCTTGTCGAGCTCGTCCACCGTTTCAAAATAGGTCCCGCTACTGTTGGCGGCAATGGCCTTGAGCACCTCGGTGTCGGCGGCGCGCGGCACCGATTCGGGCGTGAACGGCTTGACGGCGAACGACAAAGGATCCGATTCCGTACGGCGGCCATCCGGTTCCGCCATCGCCAGGACGGAGAACATGCCCGCCTGCTCGCCCTTGAACTTGAAACTGAAGGCCTGGACGGTTTTCCCGCCGGACACCTGGTCGATCTGGCGCGTCATGGAGAACGGGATCTTCCGCTTGTCGGGCGCGAGCACCTCGGCTTTTACACCGAGATTGGCCGGAGGCGGGGTCGTGCCGGTCCACCGGGCCGTGATCTCGATCTCCTCACCCATGAAGCACTGTTCCCGGTCAATGAAGAGTTCCAGATCATTGCCTTCACGCTTCTCTTCCTTGGGCGCCAGCCAGGAAATGAGCTGATCCCAGAAACGCTGGTACGGCTTGTCCTTGAGGGCATCCGGGCTCAACTGCCACTTCCAGAGCGAATCGGTAAAGATGGCGACGACCTTGCCTTGCCCGAAATTCTGCGCCAGGATCAGGGGCTGGTCCCCATCCGGCGTCTTGGCTGTCACCAGGACGCGGGCGCCGGGAGACGCCTCCGCCTTGGGATAAACCGACAGAATGGGCGGGATCTTCTCCCATAGCTTGGGATCGCCGGCAAACGCCGGATGAACCCGGCCCACCTCGGTCAGGGTAATGGGGAACTGCCCCTCCACCGTCTTGCCCCCGACCTGCCTGACGGGCAGGAGCTTCTTCAACGCGGTTTTCGCGAACCCTCCCTCCGCCCACGCCTTGCTTCCGCCCAGCAGCACCAGGCTTCCGCCATGCTCTACAAAGGTGACGGCATTTTTCGCCCGTTCCTCGCCCAGTTCCTCGGCGCTCAAATTCCCCAGGATCATGATCTTGAAGAACGCCAACTGGGATTCCTTCATGTCGGGCGCCACATCCCCCCGCACGCCGAATGTCATGAACTTGCCCTTGGCACCGCGCAGGAAGATCACCGGCGTGATCTGCTTGCTGGCCCGCAAGGCGCGGGTCATATATTTCGATTCCCACCGCGGCGGTCCCTCGACATACAGCAGGCGGTTCTTCGCGTCCAGC
The DNA here is from genome assembly GCA_037131415.1 of bacterium. Lineage (GTDB taxonomy): Bacteria > Verrucomicrobiota > Kiritimatiellia > CAIKKV01 > CAITUY01 > JAABPW01. The sequence goes on from JBAXRC010000159.1 coordinate 3,935, forward strand.
ACCTGAACCGAGACAGAGTATTCATTGTCATTGGTCTGCGATTCCTTCGCCAAGGGCGGCAGGTAAACCCGGTAGGTATTGACGCCCACGGCGGCATGATCCAACGAGAAGGCCACCTCCTTGGAACCGCCCCCCGCCGGAATCTGGGTCGGCTGTTCCTGGAGCAACGTGCCGTCCTTGAAAAGCTGAACCTTGAACGTCTGCCCCTTGGTCCCCTGCCCCGACACAATCGCCTTGAGATCGGTCTGCCAGCCCACCGTGACACGCCGCGGGGTATTGACGGCATCCACCCGTATGTCGGGTTCCTCTTCCCAGACGGAGGACTGCTCCAGCTCCAAGGTGTAGACCGGGATCGAGCGCTTCTCCAAGGCCCAATCGTTGAAGGCCTCGCGGGTGTCAATACCATCGGACAGCAACAGGATGCCCGCCACATCCAGCCCGGCATAGCGTCCAACCGTTTTCTTGAGCGCATCCCGCAGCAACGTGGAGGGACCATCCGGCGTCACCTGCCGGGCCTCTCCCACGGACAGCTTGGGGCTGACCTCGTCGGAGAAGGAATAGCAGTCGACATCACAGTTTTCAGCCAGCATCTCCGGCCAGGGCCTATCCAGAGCCGACTGGGCAATCGCCCACCGGTTGGTGGACTCCTTGACCGGCGGAATCATTGTCATGCTCTTGGACTTGTCCAGCAGCACAATGAAGCGGGACTTCTGCTGGAGCGTCTGGGTTTTCCGCTCCCCGGGCATGAGCAGGCAGAAGCCCAGCAGGGCCAGGAACAACACCCGAAGGAGGACCATCACGGCCATCGCCCAGTCACGCTTCGCGTACAGCCAGTACCCGGCAACGCTCACTGCGACCGTAACTCCCACGCCCAGCACAATCAGGGCGGTTGGAACCGTATGTTCGTATATGACCATTAGCCTTTCCCTGCCAGTTTCCCGGACGGTTCCATGACCAGCGAATCCGTCAGCTTCGTTTTCTTTCTCGTCAGCCAGTTTGAATAGAATGATTCCAGGAGGGCAACCAGGAGCGCCAGCCAGAGGATCTGTTCCCCTAGCGTCTTCCCGATCCGGAAGTCTTCGATTTTCTTGAGCAGTTCCTCGCGGCTGGTCGCCACCTGCAGGTTCTTGACGCCCAGGATGGAGGGAATGTCATCCGGCTTGATCGGCGTCAGATCGGACTCCTGCCGGGCCATGTTCAACGCCAGGGCCGGATGGGGCGCGGCATCCTGGGGATCCTGAAGGGAATAAATCCCCGGCTTGGTCAACCCTTCCACATGCAAGGACACTTGACCGTCCATGATGGCGCTCCGGATGGAGATCGGATTTCCATCCGGATCCTGGATGATGGAATCCTTCGTGGCTTCGGGCAGATATTCCTGAAGGGGAAGACTTTCCGTAGTCCACAGGAAGGGGGATCCGCCACCGACCCCGGCCGCATATTGCACAAGTTGATGCATCACCGGCAGGAAGAAGGGCGACAGCGGGAAATCGCTCCAGCCGCGATCCGCCGACACCGTGAACTGCAGCACCTCACCGCGGCCATAGCCCCGCGACATCAGGAAGGGATACCCGGCTCCGGTCGAAATCAGGATCACGGCCTTCTCGTCCTTCTGCTCGCACTTGAGCTGCCGCTTGATCGCCAGCGCAGGTGTCGCGCCGCCTTCCTTGAGCGTAACCAGCATCGGATGGCTCGGCTTGTCCCAGTTCAGTACCCGTTTGCGTTCCGCCAGCGGCACATCAGTAAGCGCCGACGGCTGGGAGGGCAGGCAGCTCCAGGCGCCATAATCGGAGGGCACGGCGC
>JBAXRC010000160.1:0-5717 GCA_037131415.1 bacterium
CTCTTTGATCTTGGAACCCAGGTCGTCCTCAAAATGAACAGCTTCGACGATGCCATTCAGGACGAGATGGCCGGTTTCACGGGGGCGGCAGCCATCATCAGGACCGCCTTCGAGAATCTCAGCGCGGCGGGTTTCCCCTCGCCGGGCCATCTGTTTGCCGTCAGTACCGTGATCTGCTCCCGCAACCTGCCCGAGATCCGCACGATGTGGGCGTGGCTCCGGGACCGGAAGATCACCCCGTATTTCGAGATCATCACGCCGCAGGGCAATGCCCGCGAGGGACAGGAGCTGGAGGTGGAGTCGCCCCTCCTGCACCAGCTGTTTAAGGATCTTTCCGCCATGGACCGTGACCGGTATGGCATCGCCTGGGAGGCGCAGCCCCCGCTGGTCGGGGACCGGTGTTTGCGCCACCAGTACTCGTGCCTGGTCGGCGCCACCGGCACGGTGACGCCCTGCGTGGGCGTGACGATTCCGCTTGGCAATGTGCGTGAACGGAAACTGGGTGAAATTCTGCATGACAGCGAGGTGGTTCGGGATCTCCGGCGGTACCAGCAGACCATACAGGGCCCGTGTGCGGACTGCGAGCGGGCGAAGGTGTGTTATGGGTGCAGGGGGGCGGCCTATCAGCTCACGGGCGACTACCTGGCTTCGGATCCGCTCTGCTGGCACAACGAGGCCCACCTTGACCGGATCGTGAAACTTCCGATGCCGGTGGACGGCTTGATTCCGCATGCGGCACCGATGCAGCTGGTGGATCGCCTGATTTCGGTGGGCGAACGGGTGGCGACGGTAGAGGCCACGATTCGCGCGGATCACCTGTTTGTTGATGACGGTGGCACCCTGAACCCGGCCGCGTATGTCGAGCTGATTGCCCAGGCGGCCGCCGTGATGAACGGCTTCCGGCCGGCGGGGCGTAAGGGACGTGGACTGGAGGGGTATCTGCTTGGGGCACGACAGATTGAGGTGGCGGACACCGCGCACGTTGGCGACACGCTGGAGATTCGCGTCAGCAAGACCACCAGTTTCGGGGATTTCGGCGTTATTGAAGGACGGGTGTCCCGGGGGGAGACCCTGCTGGCCAAGGGCGAAATCAAGGTATGGCACAAGGCGGCTGAACCGAATACCGGGAAATGAATATCGCATGGTAAAGCTGGTTTCAGTCTTGATGGTGTTTGGTTCTGTGCTGAACTCACTGGCTGACGAAACGCCGCTGCTGACCGAACTCCGGAAAAGTTTGGCGGGCACCACCAACGTTCAGAGCGAGTTCATTCAGGAAAAGTCCCTCTCGCTACTGCAACAGAAAGTTGTGATCAAGGGACGCCTCGCCGTGGAGCAGCCGGCCCGGCTGTCGTGGCAGGTCCTGGATCCGATCCGCTACAACATGGTGCTGGATGGTCCCGTCCTGAAGCAGTGGGATGAGGCCACGGGAAAGGTGCAAGCGGTGGCGTTGGCGGGGAATCCCGTATTCAAGGTGGTGGTAAATCAGCTCCAGGGCTGGTTTTCCGGAAGGTTTGAGCTGCTGACGAATGACTTTACGGTTGCCGTGGATGCTTCCGCGACCCGTCCGAAAATCATCTTCACCCCGAGGGAGGTCAGTTTCATGGCCAAGGTGATCCGGCGCGTGGAGCTTACCTTCCGGGAGGACCGGCGCTATATTCATGGGTTGATTATTGAGGAGAAGACGGGGGACTGCACGACCATGATCTTCACCAATACGGTCCTTAATGCCACGATTCCCGCAACGGTGTGGGAGGTTCGGCCGAATGGAAAATAGCGTTTTCCTTCGTCTCTTTTCCTGGGTGGAGCGCCGCCGGAGCCTGGTCGTGGGTCTGGTTTTCACGGTTCTGGCGGTCGCCGGGATCAGTCTTGTCCGGATCCAGCTGGACAACACGCTGGATATGATGATGCCGACTGGAAGCCCGGCCCAGCGGATGCTGGCCTTCCTTCGCGAGGCCAATTTCTCGAACAAGATCGTGATTTCACTGGAAGCCGAGGACACGGGAGAGGCGCGTAGCCGGTTGTTGTCCGCGGCGGACGACCTGGCGGAATCACTGAGATCCCCTTTGATCACCAAGGTGACCACCGGGTTTGTCGCGAACGATCTTGTGGCCGATACCGGGTTTTTCCTGCGCCATGCCCCCCAGATTCTAACCGCGGGCGATTTGGCTGAAATTGATGCGGGCCTCACGTCTGCCGGGGTCAGCGGCGTTGTTCAAAGGTTGTATTACCAGCTTCTTAAACCCGAAGGCATGTTCATGGCCCGGGCCATTCAGTCGGATCCGCTGGGCATCAACATGGTGATCCTGGCACGCATGGAAAAGCTGTCCACCAGCATGGGGTACGACGTGGCCCTGGAGAACGGTCATTTCATCAGTCGCGATGGCCGCCATACGATGCTGTTGCTGGACACGACGGTGCCGCTCACCGACGCCGCCGGATCCCGGCGTCTCCTTGATTTCCTGGGCCAGAAACTCAAGGCGGTTCCGCCCGGGATCAAAAGTCTGCTGGTTTGCGGGCATACGCATGTGGTGAGCAACGAGGACACCATCAAGCGGGATCTGGGCGTGGTGATGTCGCTGGCCTCGATCGCCTTCATTATCCTCTATATCGTCTTTTTCAGGGATGTGCGTGCCCTGATGATCTTTGTCATACCGGCTCTGGCCGCCGTGGTCGCGCTTGCCATTACCGCCCTGTTCTTCCCGCGCCTTTCATACTTCGTGATCGCCTTCGGGCCGATCATTGCCGGAATAGCGGATGACTATGGTATTGCCGTCTATGTTGCCATTCGCCACGGTGTGAAACGGGCGGACGCGGTGCGCCATATTGTGGCGCCGGTGACGGCCGGGTGCGTGACCACGGCCGGCATCTTCTTCGCCTTTTTCTTTTCGCGCATTCCCGGATATTACCAGCTGGCATGGTTTTGCATCCTCAGTCTGCTCCTGACCCTGGTCCTCGCCCTGTACTTTCTCCCCCTTTTCCTGCGTCCCGGGAAAACGCCGGAAGAGCATGATGCGGCCCCTTCTTTTCCGCCCCCGAAACATCCCCGGATTTACCTCGCCGTCATCGCTGTCCTCTTTGTCATTTCCGGCGCCCTGGCCACCCGGATCCAGTTTGACACCGATGTGACCCGGTTGGACGGTACCGATCCGGCCATTCTCCAGGCTGAGAAAAATTTCCATGCGGTGTGGGGGACCGGCGAGCACAAGGAGGCGATGCTGGTGGTGATGGGCGACCGTTACGAGGAGGTTCTCGAGAAGAACGATGCGCTTTTTGAGCAGGCGGTGGAATCGGTGGGGGCCACCCAGATTGTGAGCCTGGCCTCCGTGTGGCCGTCGGCCAAAACCCGTGCCACCCGGGCCAGGGCATGGACGGAGTTCTGGCAGAATGGGCGCGAGAAAAAGCTGCGGGCGCTTCTGGCTGAGGCCGGTGCCGCCCGGGGGTTTTCAACAAACGCCTTCGATCTGTTTCTGGGGAACCTGTATAACAGCGCCGGGCTGATTGATGAACCGGTCTCGAACCGCATGCTGGTGAACCTGAAAGACCGCTTCGTCCAGAAGCCCAATGACCGGTATCAGACGGTTTCCTTCTTTCCAGACAAACCCCTTTTGGTGGAGTCGTTGAACCGCGTCCTGGGGACTCGGCAGGATGCCTCCGTTATTTCCCGGACGGCATCGGGTGAAATTCTCTCCAAGGCGTTCACGGGGGAGATTGCGAAGACCTCGTTTCTGGCGGGGTTGATGATCATCCTGATGTCCTGGCTTTTTATCCGGAGCCTGCCGCTGACGCTGGTGGCGTTGTCCCCGGCCTTTGCGGCGGTGGTGGGGCTTCTGGCCGTTATGGCCGTGGCGGGCCGACCGCTCAGTATTGCCAACCTGATTTCCGGGATCATTGTGTTCGGGCTGAGCATTGATTTCGGGATGCATATCCTGCACGCCTGCAGGCATCCGCAAGGGGCCCATGCCCGGGTGGCGGTGACCTTCGCCGCCATCACCACCATCATGGGAGGGGCGGCGCTTCTGTTTGCCCACCATCCCGCGCTGTATTCAGTCGGCCTGACACTGACCATTGGCGTCGGACTTGGGTATGTGGCCGCCATGTGGATGGTGCCGGTGCTTTATGAGGTAATGGGGAGGAAGGGATGAAGGCAAGGGGTTCAGGGGGAAGGGTTCGGGGGGTAGTCGGATTGGCTATTTTGCCGTTGCTCGTTCTGGTGTCCTGTCGATCGATCCCGCCGGTTTCGCCGGTTGAAGCTGCAAGGATTCCGGCGGCGTTCGAAGCCACGCTGCCGGGGTCGTTCAACACCCAGCAGACGCTGCTTTTTGAGTTCCGTCCCTACTGGTGGTGGCCGACGATTCGGATGACGGCGCTCGGGTATGCCACCGTCAATCGCAAGACCGGCGACTATGCCGTTGTCTGCCTCTCTCCGCTGGGCGTGAAAATCTTCGACGTAGCCTGCACAAACGGGGTGGCCGTCACCCGGATGACTTTCCCGGTGCCCGGTGACCGTGGTGCCGCCGGCAAGGCCATCAGCGATGATATCGGCAACCTCTATTTCAACCTGGTCCCGCCGCCCGATGCGGTTGCGGAGCGGAAGGATAGCCGGGTGATCTACCGTCAGTCCCGCAACCGGTTCGAGTTCGACGCCACCAGCGGCCGGCTGGTCCGGAAGGTGGTCTGGAATGGCGATGTCAAAAGCACCGTCGAGTATGGCGGATACCGGCAGGAGCCGGTGGGGGTGTATCCCGCAAGCATGACGTTGGAGAATAGCCGCTATCGCTACAGGTTGCTGATCCAGACGCTCAAGTTTCAGTAGCCGGAAATCACATCGGAATTCTGCAAGGGGGTTAAATAATCAGAGCGGCACCTGTGATCTACCTGCCTGGTGCCGCTCTTTCTTCTGGGGTGACTTTGGAAGTCCCTCTTCCCTCGAGTCCTCGGGTAAGCCTTGATTCATCTTCTTCTGGTCGAAAGTCGACCATGACTTGGCTTCACCCTTCTCTCCCCACGGCTTCATTATACTGCTGCACCCAAGAGGAGTCTACCCACTCCGATTAAGTATTTATTTGAAGGCTCTAGCCGCCGGCGATGGCGGTCACGATGGTGACCTCCTCGGTTCCGGTGAGGGGGGTTTCGGTGCCCTGAAGCGTGCGGATATCGCGGCCGTTCACAAACACGGCGACGAATTTTCGGATACGGCCTGATTCGTCGCAGAGCCGGTCGCGGAAGCCGGGCGCCTGCCGGTCAATGTCGGTAAAAAGTTCCGCGATGGTGCCGCCATCGGCTTGTATGGACGTCGCGCCGCCGGCGAGGCGGCGCAGGGAGGCGGGGAGGGTTACTTTGATTCCCATATGGTTTTCTCCATGATGCTGCGGGTTGTTTTGATCCGGGCGGCGACAAATCCGGAGGGTTTGTATTCCGGAACGAACCAAAGCTCGAGCCCGGGAACAATCACCTTCACGCTCTTGAGTCCGAACTCCGGCGCTGGACTTGTGTCGGCCACGATGATGCGCTGAATGCCGCCCTCTTTCAGTCGGGTCATGACCGCCCTCAGCTCTTCGGGAATGGTGGTGGTTGGCTGGCTACTTTCGTGCCGGACAGGCGAAATCCATTGCGGGTCTTTCCGGAAGAGGGAGGCAAGGGCGTTCTGGTAGGTGATGTAGGCTTCCTTGTGTGATTGCATGGACCGGTAGTCGTCCCTCATTCCTGTAAAATAGGAG
>JBAXRC010000161.1:0-5703 GCA_037131415.1 bacterium
ATCTACGAGCCCATGTTCCCGCCCGAGGCAGAGGCCCGGCGAGCCGTGCTGGACACCTTCGCGCAAGCCCTCGCCCGTTATCATGAGGGAAAATTCGACGAGGCGCTTGTCCTGTTCCTCTCCATTGAGGCCCAGGACGGGCCCGCCGCCGCTTATGCCCGGCGTTGCCGCGAACTGAAAACCAATCCGCCAGCGACCTGGACAGGCGTCTGGATCATGACTGAAAAATAAACAGACGGGAGTACAACCATGAAACGCAGAAACATCAAGGCCCTGACCCTGCTCGGACACAGCACCACCCGGTATCCGGATTCGCCCGACAAGGCGAAACTGGAGGCGTTCCCGAACGCCTATGCCAAGCGTAATTATGTGGTACGATTCGACTGCCCCGAATTCACCAGCCGCTGCCCGATCACGGACCAGCCGGACTTCGGGGATATCACCATTGAATACATCCCGGACCGGATGTGCCTCGAAAGCAAGGCCCTGAAGCTCTACCTGTTCTCATTCCGAAACCACAACACCTTCCACGAGGAAGTGGTTAACCGGATCGTGGATGACATCGTGAAGGCCATCAAGCCCCGCCACATCAAGGTCACGGGGAAATTCAACCCGCGCGGCGGCATCTCCATCTGCGCTGAAGCCCAGTGGCCGGGGTGAACGGGAAGAAAGTGTTCAGTGTTCAGCTAGAAGGCGCCCATCAGGAGACTGGTGAAGCTGACGGCGGGTGAGGTCTCGCGGAAATCATCCACGGCGGAGCGCACCTCGCCAACGGCGGATTTGACGTCATTGTAGAGGGTTTCATCGTTGACGAGCTTGCCTATCAGGCCCTCGCCACGCTGGATCTTCCCGGTGATCTCCTTGAGGGAGGTGGAGGTCGCCACGATGTCCCTGTAGAGCTGATCATCCTTCGCGAGTAGCTTGCCCAACGTCCCTTCCCCCTTGTTCAACCGGTCACTGATATCCCGCAAGTTGACGGCCACGGCCTGGATATTGGTGTAAACAGAGTCATCCGTGAGTAGTTTCCCCAACGTCCCCTCCCCCTTGTTGACCCTTGCGACGATCGCCTGCACATTGGACGTCACCCCCTGGATATCCTTCGCCAGCGACTGGAATTCATTGTAAAGCGCCGGATCATTCACCAGCTTCCCGACCGTGCCCTCGCCCCGGTTGATCTTGCCGGAAATATCCTTGAACGCCGCCACGGAAAGTTCGAGGTTGGTCAGGATCCCGCCCTGGTTCATGGCCAGGCGGATCTCATGCACCGCATCCGCCGCCTCGGCCATCAGGTCAAAGGGCTTGGTCCCCTGGGGCATGACATCGGGCGGGAGCAACTGAGCCTCCTCGGACCCCGCCTTAACCTCCAGGTTTCGTCCCCCGAGGATGGAGGTGCTGAGCACGGTAATCTTGTAATCGGCCTTGAGCTTTACAGGGCTGTCGAGTTCGGCCAGGACGCGGACCTTGCCATCCAGCAGCCTCAGGGACTTGACCTTGCCGACCGTCATCCCGCGTTGCACGACGTTGTCATCCTTGCGCAGGCCCATGACATCCTCGAATTCGACCTCGAGGGGGAACTTCTTGTCGAAAAAATTGGCCCGGCCCAGCACAATGGTGAAATAGGCCAAGGCCAGGAACATCATGAACATGAACGTCCCGACAATCAGTTCCATGCTCATCTCGCGCTCAACGCTGCTCTGTTTCATAGTCCGTTCTTCTCCCACTCACCCCGGATGGTGATAAATTGTGACTCCAAAAACTGCTGGACGTCTTCCTGCTGCGACTTCACGAAATCGGCAGGCTCGGCCAGCTCGACAATCCTCCCGCGCGTCAACATGGCGATCCGCGTCCCGATGGACAGAGCACTGTGAAGGTCATGCGTCACCACCACGCTGGTCACGCCCAGCTCCTTGCGCAACTGTTCAATCAGGCGGTCGATCATGCGCGACGACACCGGATCCAGCCCCGAAGTGGGCTCATCGTAAAGAATGATTTCAGGGTTCGTGACAATGGCCCGGGCCAGCCCCACGCGTTTGCGCATACCGCCGGAGATTTCCGAGGGAAATTTCTCCATGTCCTTCTCCAGCCCCACCATGGACAATTTCTCCAGCACCCTCGCCTGGATCTCATCCTCAGTCAACCGCGTCTTCTCCCGCAGTGGAAGGGCAACATTCTCCCCCACATTGAGCCATTCCAGCAACGCCCCGCCCTGGAACAGGACGCCAAACTTGTCGCGAAGCTGCTCCAGCGCCTTTCCCGCCGCATCGCTGATAATCTGCCCGTCCACCACCACGCGCCCCTCGTCCGGGGTCATCAGCCGGACCATGTGCTTGAGCGTCACGCTTTTTCCCGTGCCTGAAGGTCCCACGATCACCATCGTCTCACCCTTCCGGATGGCAAGGTTCACGCCATCCAGGATACGCCTTTCGCCGAGAATCTTAGTGACATTTTCGAGCTGGATCATACGTAGAACAACCTCGTGACCATGTACCCGACAATCAGGATGACCAGAAAGGATATAATCACGGTGCGGCGGGTGGCATTCCCTACCCCTACCGCTCCCTGCGTGGTGGCGAAGCCCTGATGGCAGGCGGTGATGACAATAATGATCCCGAACAAGAACGCCTTCAGCATCCCGACCCTGAGATCCTTGTTGTCGGCAAACCGGATGGCGTTGTCGATGTAGGCCGACCACGGCACATTCAGCTGGGTCATTCCGACCAGTCCGCCCCCGACCACCCCCATGATGCAGCTGTAGAATGAGAGGAAGGGCGTCATGATGGCCATGGCCACCAGCCGGGGCATGACAAGGAACCGCACCGGATTGATGGACATCAATTCCAGGGCGGCGATTTCCTCGGAAACCACCATGGTACCCATCTGGGCGGCAATGGCAGACCCGACGCTGGCCGCCAGGATCAGCCCGGTCATGAAGGGCCCCATCTCCCGGAGCATGGAGACCATGACGGCGGCGCCGATATACACTTCCTGGCCGAATTTGCGCATCTCGATCCCGGTCTGCAAGGCCAGGATCATCCCCGTGAACGCGGCCACAACCGTGATCACGGTGAGGCTCTTGATCCCGCCGATAAACATCTGGAGAATGATTTCCTGGCGCGCGCGCCGCTGGAACATCGTGCGCATGGCAAGGATGGCCTCGAACAGGAGCATCACCGCACGCCCGCCATTCCGGAGCACGCCCAGCGCCTCCCGCCCCATTTTCCCGCGCCAGTCAGCCGCCGGCGGAAAATACCTTGGTTCACGCGTTATAATAACTTGATCCTTTTCATGGCTTTGAAACAGGTGTCAGAATAAACGATCAAACCCGAACGGTCAACGCTCGGAACCCGTCGCAAGCTGCATCATCGTCTCATGGGAACCCAGGCTATCCGCCGGGTCGCCCTCGGGAGCCGGCACACGATGGACATAAGTCCCGTCCGGCTTCATTTCCCAGGCCTGACGCTGGTCCCTCATCTGGATCTGCAGGATCCGCCAGAGATCCGCCCGCAAAGAACGTCTCTCAATCGGGGTGATCGCTTCAACCCGGCTTTCCAGGTTGCGGTGCATCCAGTCGGCCGACCCGATGTAATACTCCCCGTCAACCGGGTCCGCCGCGCCGTTCCGGAAATGATAGATACGGGAGTGCTCGAGAAAGCGCCCGATGATGGAAATTACCCTGATGTTCTCACTGAACTTGGGAACCCCCGGGCGAAGCGTGCAGAATCCGCGGACAATAAGATCCACGGCGACGCCCGCCTGGCTGGCCTCGGACAAGGCGCGGCACACATCCCGGTCTTCCAATTGGTTCATCTTGGCGAGGATATGTGCAGGACGACCGGCCTTCTGGTGCTCGATCTCGCGTCGGATAAGCTCGAGAAAGCGCCTCTTCATGTTCGCCGGAGCGATCAGGAGTTTACGGTAATCGCCCTTCCGGTTCCGGCCGGTCAGATAGTTGAATAAATCAACAATATCGGCGGTCAGGTCGGGCCGGCAGGTCAGGAGACTGACGTCAACATAGAGCCTGGCTGTCTGCCGGTGATAGTTGCCCGTACCAATATGGGCATAACACCGGGATTCGCCCTGCTCGCGGCGAACGACCAGCGTTGTCTTGGTGTGGGTTTTCAGTCCCTCCACACCATAAACCACATGGACACCGGCCCGTTCCATCTTCTGGGCCAGTTGAATGTTTTCCGTCTCATCAAACCGCGCCTTCAGCTCAACCAGGCAGGCAACCTGCTTGCCCTGCTCGGCCGCCCGGATCAGCAGCGGAACAAACGGACTGTCTTTCCCCGTCCGGTACAGGGTCATCTTGATCGCCAGCACATCCGGATCGGTCACGGCCTCCTTGATGAGCCGGAGCACGGTGTCGTCAAAGGATTCATACGGGTGATGCACCAGCAGATCCCCAGCCCGGATAACGTCGAAAATGCAGGACTCCTCGGGTTGGAGCGGGAGGGGAACACGGGGCGTCCACGGCGCATAACGCAGGTCCGGGAACGGAAGCGATGCAATGTGCCTGAGACTGCGGTACTCGATCAGCCCGGGCATTTCATACACATCCTCCTCACCCAGTTCGAGGGCATCCATCAGAATTCTCCGGTTGAGGGGATCGGCCCCGGGGGCGCATTCCAACCGCACCGCGCATTCCATGCGCCGCTGCCGCACCTGCTCCGCGACCGCCTTGAGCAGGTCCTCAACATCATCCAGGTCGCTTTCCACCTCCGCATTCCGGGTCACCCGGAAGGGCATGACGCCAGTGATCCGCATGTCGGGAAAAAGACGGTCAAGGTGGTGTTCAATCAGGTCAACAATCGATACAAACCGGTAGGCCTTCCTGAACCCCGGGGTCTCGATCCGCAACCACTGCGGCAGGGTATCGGGAATCTTCACCCGCGCAAAAGAGGCAACCCCCGTCTGGGGATCCTGAAGGGTCATCCCCAGCGACAGCGACAGGTTGGAGATGAAAGGAAACGGATGCCCTTCATCCACGGACAGGGGGGTCAGAACGGGAAAGACGACTTTCTCGAAAACGGAGGCCGCCGTTTTCTTCTCCTCCTCCGTCAATTTGTCCCAGCTTAACAGGTGAATCCCCTGCTGTGCCAGTGCTGGCTTGATGGCACTGTGATAGGTTGCCGCCTGAGTCACCAACATTTCCTGGATCACCCCGTGAATGGCATGCAACAGGCTCTCGGAAGTATGTTCATCCGCTTCAGGATGCGTGACGCCCACCCAGACCTGCTCACGAAGCCCATAGACCCGCTTCATGACAAATTCATCCAGATTGGAGGTGAAGATGGACAGGAAGTTAACCCGCTCGAGCAAGGGGGTGCGCTCGTCGATGGCCTCATTCAGAACCCGGCGGTTGAACTCAAGCCAGTTCAAGTCCCGGTCCAGGAATTCCGCCCCGGCCACGGGCGCGCTCCTTCTCCGATGCAGCCGTTTTTTGGGTGCTGGCACGTTATGCCTCCGCCACATCGCCCATGCAGGTTCCCACCAGCCGGGCCGTTTTGACCCAGGGATGATTGGCCGGGACATATTTGGTGAAGCCCGCCACTTTCGCCAGCGGAACAGGCACACACTCGTCGCCCCGCACGGCAACCATGACATTATAGACCCCGTCCATCAGCAACTGGCCGGCCTTTGTGCCCAGGCGGGTACAAAGCAGACGATCGGCCGCCGACGGAGTTCCGCCACGCTGGACATGCC
>JBAXRC010000162.1:0-5686 GCA_037131415.1 bacterium
GATCAATATAACGCTCGGACTTCGCGATTCTGCGGAAGTAGGTGTAAGCCTCGAAAACTACTACTGGCAACATGCCCCCCGTATCATGGCTCTTTTGGCCATCACGCTGATTTCCCTCTATGGCTATCTGAACCTCTATGCCGGGCGTCGATTGATCCGGAAATACCATGAAGTCTGGAATGTGATCCTTGCAAACCTCATCGCGCTGGGTCTTTTCTACGGTTATTTCTACCTAACACGGAATGAGTTTCACCCTCGTAGCGTTTTCGGAACTTTATTGACGCTTAATGTGATCGTAACCATCGTCTGCCGGTTGATCATGACAAGGATGCTGAACTCCTCTCGGCTGGCCATCTGCAGGGTACTGCTTGTCGGGGAAGGACCAGAAGCTGACTTTATTGGCCGCTATATCGACGTGAAACACCCCGAGGGGTTGGAAATCGTTGCCCGTCTTCCGGTCACAAGTTCCGTCGCCATGGAACCCCTGTTGAATCGGATCAGAGGCCTGGTGGCGACCCATCGGACCCAGATGATAATCTGCACTGAGAAACATCTCACAGTCGGCCAGATCATGCAGTTATTGGAATTGGGTGAAATGTTGGGGCAGGAAGTGAAGGTATTGTCCGACAAACTTAACATCCTTGTGAATGAAGCTGAAATCCCTTGCGACTTCTTCATGGAGCTACCCCTGATGCATTTTGCGGTCTCCCCTGTCGGAACCGCCGGACAGCGATTTCGCCAAACTATATCCCGGATCATGGCAGCAATAATCCTGCTGCTCGCTACTCCTTTCATGCTGGTTATTGCAGGGCTGATCAAACTCTCCGGGCCAGGTCCTGTTTTTTTTCTTCAGGATCGGATTGGGATTAACCGTATTCCCTTCAGGATGATCAAGTTCCGCACGATGCACGAAAGGGCTGAGGAACTCCAGGCTCAAATCGAGGAATTCAACGAATCAGGGGAAGGATTGTTTAAAATCAAGCGCGATCCCCGGGTGACAGGAGTGGGCCGATTCCTGCGTCGGTTCAGCTTGGATGAACTACCGCAGCTGATCAATGTGGTAAGGGGAGAAATGACCGTAGTGGGCCCACGTCCCTTGCCCCGGCGCGACTTTGCGAACTACTATGAGGAATGGCACTACAGCCGGCACAGTGGTCTGCCTGGCCTGACCTGTCTCTGGCAAGTCTCCGGCAGGAGCGACATCAGTTTCCACAATATGTGCATTCTTGATGATTATTACCTGCGCAACCAGAACGCCATGCTGGACCTTAAGATTATCGCTCGCACCACCAAGGTAGTGTTGTTTGCCAAGGGGGCTTATTGAGGCGTCGGAGCAACTGGCTTCAACAGGGGATAAAGTTCACGCACAAAGTCGGCTAATCGCTGTGTTGATATTTTTTCGTTAGTACTTGCGGAGGTTTGAAGTGACACATAGGCCCAACGCGGCCTTATACCATGAATCAAGTTATCCCATGCCATATATGCCATTCGCCGGAAATGGTCATGGGTTTCATGTCCTCCTCCTGCGAACCAATATCCCATCAGCATCTGTATCGGCCCCTTTTGGGCGTGGATCAGCATCAACTGGAGTGGTGAACGCCCTGTTAGGGGAACCGTTAGCACAGAGCTTTGATCAATAGAAAACCCTTGCGCGGGCAAGCATTGTTGGGGACGATGAATACTTCGTTGCTCATTACCCGACAGCACAATGGTAACCGTAATGTGTTTCCCTTCCTCGTTCTGATACATCCGTCGGGTAATAATCGAGTCCGGAGGAAGAAGGTTGCGTTCCCCAAGTGAAACCTGATCCAATATCCCTCCACATGAAGGGCAGGTTCGTGTGCCATCCAACTCGCTTTCCGGAAACGACCTCATACACTTCTCGCTTTGACAATAAAATATCCATTCCCCCTTCCATTCCCCGACTTGAGAAGGAAGCTCTCTCCGCAGATCCGCAGTTTGGGATGAAGCAACATCAATCTCCCGGATACGGGAGGCAAACAGTGCCGTTAGCCCCAAAAGGACCAAGACAGAACATGCACCTTGGTTAAAGCCGAACCACCTCGCAGGGGGTTGCTCAGAAGGCGCACAGGACTCACTTGGACTATTTTCGGATGGCTTACGATCATCAAGCCGTGATGGATCTTGAATTGACACGCTCAAAGATTGCAAAGCGGGATATCGATGCAAAAGGGTCCCCACACCCAGCATCAAGGATGTCGCTACTGCGAACACAACATAGCCAGAATAATCATGATAAAAGCCAAGGGCGAACTCCTGCCCGAACCAAACCCCAACTATGGCAATCAAGATAATCCGGGCAATATTCCCCGCCATCGCCAAGGGGATAGCTGACAGGGACAAAATCCCTCGCTTAACGGCAGAATTCTGGGTGAAATAGGCATAAGCGGTCGTCAGCGCAACCATAGCCAATAAATAACGCAATCCACTGCAGGGATGGGCTACGTCCAATGAGAACCCGCCTCCTGAATTAATATGCATCGCTGTCCCTATCCGGGTCACGGAAATACCGCAGCCATCCAATACTGCTTCAGAAACCGACGAACTGATCATCCTCAGAGGAAACGTTAGTGAATCCAGGAAGCTCATGGGAATACAAAAGACCAAATATCCACAAGGAAACACTAATATCCGGGCAATCTGCCTTCCAAAAAGAAAAAATGGTACCCCCCACAAAAGCATAATGAGAGATACTAGAACAAAACGAGTTTGCTGAATTCGCAATCCAGCCAAATACAAAAGAAGCGCCAGAATCACAACAAAAAATC
Source organism: bacterium (assembly GCA_037131415.1). Classification (GTDB taxonomy): domain Bacteria; phylum Verrucomicrobiota; class Kiritimatiellia; order CAIKKV01; family CAITUY01; genus JAABPW01. Next base: position 2,790 of record JBAXRC010000162.1, read on the forward strand.
CGCCCCAGCTAATGGCTTTCGAGACCTTTAGCATCTCTTCCCGCTTCCACCACGCCATGTAAAGACTAACAAGTGGGACAATCCACCCATGAGACATATCAGCACCAGCCCAGTTCCACCGACCAATCATCCAGCCGATAGCCGAACGTCCCTGGCTTAGAATCTCCTCATTATTTCCCTCAACAAAAAACAGAAATCCAATGCCAGCCGCTATCGCGAGCCATATCCCGACTTCTAAGATTATATTACGCTTATTCATTGGCCCCATCTTATTGACAACATTCTCCCAATCTATGAATATAACGAAATGTCGATTTGGCTATCCAACTTACTGAAATGTCCCTCAACGATGATTGTTGCGGTATTTGCCACTGCCACTATAGCATATTCTGTTAAACTTGGAGATAATCTGCGTTATCCTGACGAATCTGAGTATCTTCGCCTTGCAAATAACTTAGCCACCACAGGTCACTACTCACTCGACGGCACAACGCCCACCGCCTACCGTCCACCCGCCTATCCCCTTCTCCTGGCAACGGGCATGATGCTAGGGGTACCTATCACCGCGTTGCGAGTTGCCAACGCCAGCACCCTTCTCGCGTGCATGGCCCTGCTCTATCTGCTTCTCCGCAAACATAACGCCGCACACGCCAAACTTGCGGCGCTGTTGATCATGACTTATCCAGTATTGATGTACACTGCCAGTACGTTCTATCCCCAGATTCCCGCCACAGCGATTTTGCTATCAGCCTTAGTACTGCTATTCTCATCTCCAGTTCCTCCCGGAAATCGAAGATGCATTATTGCTGGCATTCTGCTTGGGCTTACAATTCTCATGGTGCCAACATTTGGATTTACTCTTGTCTTTACCGCCGTCTTTATTGCAGCGCAGTCGTATAACCGTGAAAACTTACGCAAAGCAATGCTCATATTATGCGGAGCGGGTATTGCAATCGCGCCTTGGGTGTCACGAAATGCGTTAGTTTTTAATCGCTTCATTCCCCTCTCTACAAATAACGGTATCAATCTTTTACTTGGCAACAGCGAGAATACGACACCTAATTCAGGTACAACGACTGACATTTCCCGCTATGACCAGGTCGCAAGACTCCTTCCGGAAATCCAAGCGAACGATTATTATTGCCAAGCTGCTATAACTTACATCAAGGATCACCCATTCCAGGCCCTTAAGCTCTATGCAGGAAAACTGGCAAATTATTTTAACTATCAAAACCATCTTTTTGTGCAGTCAGAGCGATCATGGATACGCACCTTGTCGATGCTGTTTAGTTACAGCCTTCTTCTGGTGCTTGCCCTTTTCCGGCTGGCAATGGCCTATCACTATCCCTTGTTATCCATAGAAAAATATATCGCGTGTCTTTATTTTTTGCACGCTCCTGTTTCGGCAATCTTTTTTACAAGAATCCGCTTTCGCTTGCCGATGGATATTCTGCTGATAGTCTTGGCTGCATCATCAGTTATAATTATCGCAAATTACCTCCGCTCGCGCGATGTTAATACCAACCAAATGAATCGTGGAATGCCGATTAAATAACGTCGCCACAAACGTCCTGGCTCCATTATTAGTCGGAATAACCACTCTAGTCCGCAGTTCATCATCCAGCGAGGAGCTTGACGGACATATCCAGCGTGAAAATTAAAAGCGGCGCCAATCGCAATCATTACTGAAGCTTCGAGCCTTGGACGAAATCGAGCCATCCAGAAATCCTGCTTGGGCGTCCCAATCCCAACCCAAACAATATCAGGCCTCGATTCATTAATCCTCTTTACAACAAGAAGCTCTTCATCATTTGTCAGAGAACGAAAAGGCGGAGCCCAGCCTCCTGCTATTTGAATATCCGGGAAACGGATAGTCAGCCTATTCGTTAATGCCTCAAGCACCTGTGGCGTGCCGCCATAAAAATAATGTCGCCAACCAAGCGTGATCCCAGCTTCACATAAAGCCAACATCAAGTCAGGACCATAAACCCGCCCGACACGAAGTCCTTTCATTCGCCCTAGCCAAACAAGCGGCATGCCATCAGGGGTCGCCAGACCAGCCGCATTAATTATTTCAGCCAGCCTTGGATCATCATAAGCTTGCAACACTACAGCAGCATTACATACATTTACATAGTGCTTTTCGCGCCGCCTGATCCATCCGGAAATAACACCCACGGTTTCTTCAAGAGTAACCTGACTAATCCCTACCGACAGCACCGGAAATCGGGAAGGCAATACATCCTTTTGAAGAATATATTTCAATTAATATCTACTCTCCATTCACTCTCGAAACTGGTATTTCCATCGACATTCCGAGCTCATCAGCGAAGATCTTAAAAACATGTGTCGCCGCATGTTCCCAAGAATACTTTTCATTCAAGCGCATCCAAGCACCTTTGATCATTTGTGGAGTCGCGGCCAGCGTCACATCGAGAGCGCTACAAAAACTATCACTACTCTCACCATCCCACCCCCCAAACTCCCCATTCATAATTTCAAACAAGGAAGAATCAGATCGAAAACACACGGGCGTTCCATGTGCATAGCTTTCCAATAGTGGGAGCCCGAATCCCTCAACTGTACTGAGTAATACCAACGCCTTGCTTTCCCGAAGTAGCTGCGACATCTTGGCGTCAGACACTCTCCCGACATATTTAACGCTCAACAATCGGGTATTGTTCGTAAAGCATGACGGAGCATCATGCAATCCTGTTACAATCACATCAATCTGAACACTCCTTGATTCCGCATATTTTGCAAGAAGTTGAAGAGTTCCGACCGTAAATTTATGTGGGAATCTAGAACCTAGCACTAAAATACTATTTTTTGTAATAGGCTGAAGCCCCTTATCCACATCCACAGGCAAGCCGGGCCCAAGCGGGATCACCTCAATG
>JBAXRC010000163.1:0-5672 GCA_037131415.1 bacterium
TCAGGTAGTCGAACTCCTTGTCAACGGCGACATCAACTACAACTTTGGCGATCATGGGGAAAAGAAAACAGTGTTCAGTATTCGGTGTTCAGTGATCAGACAAGACGGGAATTCAGAGTTTCAACTGCCGGGCTTTATCCGTGCACAACTTCAATTCCACGGCAAAAGGCCCCATGATGTCGTCATACATTTGCTTGATTTCATTCGGAAGGTAATCATGCACTATTCGATTGCGCACATCGCGCATGTTGAACCACTGCTCAACAGATGAAATCAGCTCCAGTTTTTCCATCCGGTTGAGGCGATCTCGCAAGGTGTCGGACTCTTCTGCAAATTGAAGACGCTCGTAACTCCTGAAGAATCTAAGACTGATCTCAACCGCACGAATGAACCGATCGCTTAACGCATCGTACGGCTCGCTTTCATTCGCGGTGTAAGCACGAGTAGCATCATAGGAGGCGAGTTTGTCCAGGGAGGCCTGAACAAGCGCCACCGTGTCGAGCATCTTGGCAATATCCCGCTTCGTGACATCAATTTGTCCCGAAGTGGTCATGTCAGCAAAACCGCCTCCCTTTGAATAAGTTTCAAGAATGGCTTCTGCTCTTCGGAGATGCAATCGGGATTGATGACAAGCACGTCGATTTTCTCATCGCATTCCATACGGAACCGCACCGAAATGTCGCGTGACATCCGGTGCGGGGAATCTGAACGGGAAAGGACAAGAAGATGAATGTCTCCACCCTTTGCCGAGGGATTGACCCGGGAGCCGTAAAGATAAGCGACTCCGTCCATTCCCGCGAGGGCATGGGCCAACGCTTTCTTTTCTATATCCAAAAGCCTCATCATTTGAGCAGAAGATACACCCCTGGCCGCGCATAAACAAGGGGGTTGTTGATTCTTGTCGGCCTGTGTGGGCGACACTGGAAGTCGCTCATCGCAGCCACTGCTGGAATTGTTCGGCCACCAGGCTCCGGCGCGCAGGAAAGGGGATTCTGGCAATCATGCGATGAGCTTCCTGAACATTAAAGCCAAGCGGCTTCTCAACTTCCGGAAGCTTGCAGAATAACCGAGTTCTGGCGGGAGCCAGATAAAACACGTCCAGAAGCGCTTTTTCCGGGCTAGCCATCCGGATCCCCTTCTCGCCCAGGGTTTCAAACCCGAAAAAGAATTCCGGCGCGATATGGTGAACCGAAACCACTCCAATGGGGGTGACGTAGCGCCGGGTCCGCGCCAGGGAAACGGCATAAATCGATGAGGGAATCTGGGAAATCATACCATGATGATATAATGCACTGTGAAGCGACACATAAGCCGGTTGAGGGGCGGTCAGCCATTCAGGAATAGCCAGGGCTTCTAACCGTCCCGGAAAACCCCATACGCCCCGTCGTAATGCCAGAAGATGACCCGCCGAAGCCAGACGGGTGATCATTTTGCTGGCATGGGCTTTTTCGACGCCCAGGAGAACCGCTGCATCCGCCGTTTCGAAAACGGGTTGATCCAGACGCAAAAGCAGGGACAGCGCATCCACCAGCTTCACGACGCCGCTCCCTTCAGTGCCTCCACCACGCGGAGCACCAGTTCGTCCCACATCTCCCGGTCATCATACTGGACCTGATAGTCTGGGGCCAAATAGGCCAACACCTGACTTTTAAAAGCATCATACGAGATGGACAGGGCATTCTGCTGCGCCTCCCGCCATTGCGGTGGCAACACCATCCCTTTTGTTGAAACGCCGGAACGGAGCAAATGATCGAGGTCAAAAACATCACGCGCCTGGGTTTGAGAACGATGGATCAAGGCATTGATTTTTTGACGGAAGGCGGCCTCCGCAGGATAATGACTGGCAAGAATCGGGGTGAGTTGATACTCCCGCATGAGCAAACTGTCGACCGGCTCAAAAACGACAGGTTCACTCATTCCCCGTCTTGAAAATTCAATTTTCGTATGGAGCGGCAATTCTGTCCCCTTCACGGTGAGCGCCAATTTCCAGCGTTGAGTCGTGTCCGTTTGCTTGGGGGCAGAACACGATGAAATGGCCAAGCCCCGCGCCTGCAGAATCCGCGCCAAGGAAGCCCCCTTGAGTATCTGGTTAACACGATCTTGAAGTGTTTCCAAAGGAATCAACTGCACATCCAGGTCGATATCCTCCGAGTATCGAATGCTTTTGAGGTAGAAGCGAAGGTTACACCCACCTTTAAGCGCATAATGCCGCTTATCCAGCTTCCGCCCCAACTGGTCAAGGAATAGAAGGTGGAACTGCTCGATGCAGGCAATGGAATGCAAAATTGTCTTCACGGAAATCATAATACTCATTAAAGACACTGGAGTCAATAATGCGAGTTATGTATTTCGTAATCGCAGGCAAGGTGCGCACATCGGGATATCGTTGTGTTTTGCGGGAGCCAAAGGACACATTCACCCGTGACCCGAGCTTCACCTGACGGGCAAGAGTATCGGGAATCAGGTAGTCGAACTCCTTGTCAACGGCGACATCAACTACAACTTTGGCGATCATAAGCTAGTGTGCAGACAGAGGGACTTCCCTAAAAGCAAAAACCCGGAAGCTTTTGGCTTCCGGGTTTGAAAAACATATCACTTAATTAATCTTTTTTAATTGTAAGCCCTGTAAGGGAGAATTTAATTTCGACTTTCCCAGTCTGCTTGTCAGGCTCAAGAATCGACGTTTTGCCTTGATGCGTTATGACAACCGCAAATTTATCCCCAAATGGCTTAATATCTTTATCAAGCACCCAAGACGCTGCTGTTGGATCCGTCACATTTCTGGAAATAAACAACGGCATTTCGTCACGATTCTGGGGGTCGACAACAATTTTCCACGCCACCTGCGCCGCGGTCAAATCAGTCCAGTTTGTTGTTGCACATACCGGCATCTCAGGACCAGAAACCTGATCGGGCGTACCCTTAATTGCGCCCATATTACCCCAGAATTTAAAATATTCTGTTGCCGTAGTGCAATTTGTCGCAGCTGGCCAGACCATAGCGTCGGAACGTGCCTCCCGTGAGATATTTTCATCGTAAAGCATCATGGCAAGCTGCCGACCATTACTGCCCAGTTTAGCGGCTTTTGCCTTTGATAATGCGCCCGCAACCGCAGGAAACAAAAGGCCTGCCAGGATGCCGATAATCGCGATTACGACCAGCAACTCAATCAGCGTAAAACCCCGAACCTTGCGCGTCATTTTGCTCATTTCTGAACTCCTTTTAGTGACCTTCGTTCATTCAAATAAACTATGACAAGGCTATACCATCTCCCCAAGACCGTCAATAGCTCATCCCGTTTTTTTCAGGCACGGGTGCCAACTGCCAAGGACTTCCTCCTCAATGTGGGAGGGGCCGTCACCTGAGGCATCAAACCGCGCCCGGAGGTCGCGGTCCACCTGCAATCAACTCCTTCAGCCTGGCGGCAGGGAGTTGCCCGGGGGCGCTGGGAGCGTCCAGATAGCCATACGTCAGGCATGACCCAAGAGAAGGAAACAAGACCCTGGTTTGAGTCCCTAAATCCCCCATCCCCATTACACACAAGGGAGCCCGCTGATTCCGCCCCAGAAGATTTTCCAGGGTCACAACATCCTCAGGCCGAAGGACCATTGTCGTGATCTTGGGTATGGCGACAGAGGAGGACTCCCTGATTTGGCCCAGAATATCCTCCAATTCAAACAGTGATGGGGTTCGCTCGAAGTTGTGATAGGAGACGATAACCGGCTTGCCGAGCCCTTTCGCCATGGCGCAGAGGGGGATTCTCGTTTCGCTCAAGTATTCGACATCAATACAGGAGGCCTCCTCCAAGGCGGACGCCAGAAAGGGCAGCCGCTCCAGGTCCGGCCTCGCCCAGGCACCACCCTCCGCTACCAGCCTGAGCGTGACAAGCACGGGAATCCCGGCCTCTTCGATCACCTTGATATCATCACGCCACCCTGACGTCTCAAGGCCTATCTGATCAAGCCTGATTTCGACAATATCACAGGTATAATCAATCTTGTGCCCCCCCGATGGCAGCCAGTCGCGCCGGGTGATGGTTCCCACCACTAGCGGCCCTGTGCCAAACTCCAGTTTTACCTTTTGAATCATACATTTCCCCAATATTCAGAATCAAATCTAACACCCAACAACAACAACACAAGCTGAAATGGGAGGCCGAGTTTTGGACTATTCATTTCCAAGGTGGACCGCGACCTCCGGGCGCGGTTTGATCAATTCATGATCGTCTTATGCGCCTAACGCCGCCCGGAGGTCGGCGTCCACCTTCAGCTTATCGAGCTCGCGGAGTTACCAGGATCATGACGAGATCCGCGGCGAGCTTCTGCATACGGGCGTGATCAGGAAAACGCCGTTCCTGAATCCGGTAACTGCCATGATGATGGCGCCAGTGGCCGCGGCCGCGTTCCGAAGGCACGGCGGCATGCAGCAGCTCATGAAACACGATATAATCCATGAATTCGGCCGGGACACGCGAATTGTCCAGGATCGGGTTGATTCGGATCAGATTGAGGGCCTTGTTGTAAGTCCCGTAGCGGATGGTGCGCGTCCGGGCATTTCGCCGTTGTTGTCCCGCCTTCGCCCAGCCAATGCGGCAATCCAGACTGTCGTTGAAATAAAGAAGATTGATCCTGTCCCGAATCATGGCGAGATCAAACACGCGCCCTTTGGTCTGCACGATCACGGGCCGGACCGGGCTGGTTTCGGGATTCCGAGAAGCGACAAAGTCACTTACCTGTTTCCAGGCCACCCGCGAGCGTGTCTGGAGATAATGGCCCAAGGAGGCGATTACGGCTTCAGGGGCGTGCAGAAACACCTGATTGACACGGAGTCGAGGCCTACCCAGAAAGTCAAACTTAACCGAGACCATTGAAACCCGATTCCGGGTGATGGTGATATGAACAGGTTTTCCGGCGTGACGGAAAAGGAGAGTTCTGAGTTGCTCCTGCGTCCAAACGCTATCGCTTATTCCAACATTCCGCATGCTTACATTCTCTTCTGGAGGGCGAAGCTTGCTGAGCCGTATCCCGGGAAGCCGGCTCAGCAAGCTTCGCCCTCCAGAAGAGAATAACACGACCCGGCACACCTCACCTAGAAAATCACAGCTCCTCAATCGAGATCCCGCTCCCATAATTCATCCTCACTCAGTCCCAGGTAATGGCCGATTTCATGGAGCAATGTTTTCCGGACCTCCTCGCGGTAGCGTTCTTCATTTCCTTCCGCCTCATCCCAGATATTGCCAAGAAAGAGGAGAATTTCGGGAGGCATGGGGTCAAGCCCCTCGCGGACGCAGTCATTTCCAACGAATAAACCCAATAAATCCGGCTCGAGACCGTCCCGGATCAGTTCAGGACTGGGGATCTTCTCGAAAAGAACCGGTATCGCCGCCAGTTTGGCGCCGATATCGCGGGGCAGGACGGTCAGAAGCCGGTTCAGCTCCTCGTCCGCCATGCGGCGGAGATCATGCCATGGGTGTGAATTCATAATATCCGTTGATCCCATCCATCAAACTAAATTCAGGGAGAGAAATCAACCGTGTCAAAAAAAAGAGGGCTTGTGATTGCTCACAAGCCCTGAAAAAAAATCCGGCAACGTGCTACTCTCCCACGGCCAAAGCCGAAGTACCATCGCCGCTGAGACCCTTCACTTCCGTGTTCGGTATGGGAACGGGTGTT
>JBAXRC010000164.1:0-5669 GCA_037131415.1 bacterium
TCAGTTACAGGGGGGGGGCGTCCCCGTGGCCTTGTGCCACGGGGCGCAAAAATGTCCGGTTCCCGCCACGCAAGGTGGCGGGGCACCCCCTATAACTGACCCATGACCAGCCCAAGCCCCAAGAACGGCACTTGAAAACCACAGCCGCAATCCCCATAGTGTCGCCCCTTGAAAGGCAGAAGACTGGAGACAGAAGCCAGAAGTCAGAATAGGATCCGTTGCACCATTCTGAATTCTGAATTCTGAATTCTGGTTTCTGGAGTTTGCCATGGCCTTATTGAGTCTGAAAAATGTGAGCTTGAGCTACGGCGGGAACCCCCTGCTCGATAATGTGGAATTCCACATCGAGCGGGGTGACCGCATCTGCCTGCTCGGCGTCAACGGGACCGGAAAAAGCACCATGCTCAGGGTGCTCTCCGGAGACACCAGGCCCGATGAGGGGCAGGTCATCCGGTCATCCGGGATTCGCGTTGCACGACTCCCGCAGCAGGTTCCCACCCATCTGACTGGCCGCATCATGGATATCGTCTGTCCGGACCATGAGAACCCCGACCATGCCCGCGAAGCGCTGGAGGCGACTCAAATCCTCAGCCGACTGGATCTGGATCCGGACGCCGATTTCGCGACACTCTCCGGCGGAACACGCCGGCGCGTGCTTCTTGCCGAAACCCTGGCCGGCTCACCCGATGTCGTTCTGCTGGATGAACCCACCAACCATCTTGATCTGGATTCCATCGCCTGGCTCGAGGCGTTCCTCCTGCGTCACTGTAAAACATTCCTATTCATTTCCCATGACCGGTCCTTTCTCCGCCGCATCGCCTCGCGGGTGGTGGAACTGGACCGGGGCCACCTCAGTGACTGGAATTGCGATTACGACACATTCCTCGTCCGCAAGGAGGAAGCCCTCAATGCCGAAGCGCTGGAGTGGGGTCGCCTGGACAAGCGCCTGCAAAAGGAAGAAGCCTGGCGGCGGCGCGGCGTCAAGGCCCGTACGGTCCGGAATCAGGGCCGACTCCGCGCCCTGGAGGCGCTCCGCGCCGAGCGGCGTCAGCGCCGGGACCGGACTGGAACCGTCACGATGTCGATCCAGGAAGCCAACCGCACCGGCCAGATCGTGCTCAAGGCGGATCAAGTCACGTTCGGCTACACGGAAAAACCCCTGCTCCGCGACGTTTCCACCGTGATCACCCGGGGTGACAGGATCGGCATCATCGGCCCGAACGGCTCCGGAAAAACCACCTTGCTCCGTCTCCTCCTCGAGGCGGATCCGGCCAGCGGCGGGCTCACTCCGCAAGCCGGGAAAGTCGCCCACGGAACCAATCTCCAGATTGCCTATTCCGACCAGCTTCGCGCCCAGCTTGACGAAACTAAGTCACTGGCCGAAAACATCGTGCAGGGCAAGGAATTCGTCATGCTTCAAGGGGTTAAACGGCACGTGATCGGATACCTCGAGGATTTCCTCTTCACTCCCGACCGGGCCCGGCAACCGGTCTCTGTGCTTTCCGGCGGAGAACGGAACCGCCTACTGCTGGCCCGTCTGTTTGCCCAACCCTCGAATGTGCTGGTGCTGGACGAACCGACCAATGACCTCGACCTCGACACGCTTGACCTGCTCGAGGATCAGTTGGACAGCTATAAGGGGACCGTGCTGGTGGTAAGCCATGACCGGGCTTTCCTCAACAATGTCGTCACCAGTGTACTGGTTTTCGAGAAACATCCGGCTGACCGCACCGACAGCTGGCTGGGGCCGGATGAGGGCTGGTATGTGAATGAATATGTCGGAAGCTATGACGACTGGGTTGCGAAACGCATTCTTCCTCCGACCTCCACAATCGCAACAAAAACACCCGCCGCGAAACCGCAGCCGGCGGCACAAAAGAAACTTTCGTTCAAGGAACGCCGTGATCTCGAGGAATTGCCCAGCCGGATCGAATCCTTGGAAGAGGAACAGGCGCAATGCCAGGCCTGCCTGGCCGACCCCGCTTTTTTCAGGAAACCCAAGGCCGAGATCGCCAAAATAACTGACCGGTCTGAAGCCTTGGCAAGGGATTTGGAAGCCGCCTACCAGCGCTGGAACGAGCTGGAAGCCCGCGCCGCCTCATTGGCCTGATTAGAGGTTAAGGGTTAAGGCCAGAGCGGGAAGATTCACCGCCCGCTTCGCTTTTTATGAAACATTTTCTTCTCTGTGCCTCCGTGTCTCGAGCGAAGCGGGCGGTGAAATCTTTTCTTGAACTTACGGCGCTAGCTCCTTAACGCGGGTGGCAATCGTGGCCAGTTCGTCTTTCAGTCTGGCGCGCTCGGCATCGATTTCATTGCGCTTCCAATTGGCCAGGGAGGCGGCATAGTCATCGTCCAGCTGAACGAACCGGACCTGGATTTCCTCAACCCGTTTAGTCATCTCCGCAAGCGTGGATTCCTTATCACGGTCCGACTGCCCCGCCTGAACGGCCTTCTCCGCTTCGGAAACCAGGGCGCTGACATCGGTATAGGGATATTTCGCGGTGAAGTTCTTCCAATAGTCCAACCGTTCCCCGGGCGGGTGCCTGGCAAAATCCTTGTCCGCAGCCTTCCGGTCACGCTCAACCGTGCCGGCCCCAGTCAGCCGGGCGCGGTCAGTCTCAGCCCGCTGCCTTTGATCGGCTTCGGCCTTCTCCCGCGCCCGGGTCCGGTCCTTCGCCTCTTGCGTTGTGACGAAAAAGACTTTTTCCACCCGTCCGGTCACCAGGTCAACGGTGCCGCGCTCGTAGGAGCAGGTCATCCGGCGCCCGCCGGAAATCACTCCCTGGGGCTTGCCAAGCTTGTCCACCATCTGCTGGTAGGTGTCGCCAATAGTAACGACCGGCGAAGCCGATGTGCCGCAGGCCATCACGCCCAGGCACAGCAACAGGATTGAGACCCTCCGACCTTTCATGGATCACCCGCCTAATTGAGCCATCACAATCTGATTCACCAGTTTGCCATCGGAGCGGCCTTTCACCTTCGGCATCAGCACCTGCATCACCTTGCCCAGATCCTTTTTTCCTGCCGCACCGGTCTCGGCAACCGCGGCCTTGACCAGGACTTCAATTTCGCCGGCACTCAGCTGTTGCGGCTGATAGGCCCGGAACAAGCCTATCTCCCGCTGCTCCTTGGCTTCCAAATCACTCCGGCCTGCGGCCTTGAACTGCTCCACGGAATCCTGACGCTGCTTGATGGCCTTGGCCACAATGGTCGCCACGACCTCGTCGGTCGGTTCTTTCCCGGCATTGACCGTCGCATCCTTGATCTGCGCGTTCAGCATCCTCAGCGCCGTCAGCTTGTCCGGCTCCTGCGCCTTCATCGCCGTCTTGATATCCGCCAGTAATGTATCCAGTAAAAGTGAGCCCATACGCCAAGTCTCCTTAAAATATTGATTGGCTCCAATTATGAGCCCGGGCGGACACGACACAAGCATTTACTGTCATGTTGGTACCCTCTTCTGGAGGGCGAGGCTCGCCGAGCCGTGACGATAAAGAGTTCCTGTACGGTGAGGCAGCTCCAAAGGGCAGGCTTTTTCACGCGGCTCGGCAAGCCTCGCCCTCCAAAAGAAAAGAGCCAGCGGAATTAGCCCCTTACTGGTAATACACCGCCAGCCAGATGGTGTCCTGGTCGGGAGAGGTCCATTCAACGCGGTGCTTCACATGGGCCTTGATGTCCAGCCAGTCCCCCTCCTCCAGCACCACGGGCTTGGGCTTTCCCTCGATCTTAAGGCAGGCACCCCCCTTGACCAGGAGGATAAATTCGTTGTCCTCCTGGTCATACCAGAAATCGGGAGGGGAGCTGTGCCCGCGTGAAATAATCCGTTCGATCCACATTTCCTCCGACTGGCACAACACCTCGATCATTTCTTCGGGCATCGAGCGGGGAATATCGGAAAACAGGCTTTTCTTCATGTTACATACTCCTTCTGCCTCAGCTCCAGTCGCTTCACACTATCCGGCAACCCGCCCGGACGGTTCCGGGCCAGCCACAAACGACGATGTTCGGAGAGAATGATCCCGACATCTTTCGCCAACCGGGAACGGGACACCCCCTCACCTCGATCCTCTCCCCCACGGGAGAGAGGAAGCATCGGCCTGTCCTGCAACAACACGATCCCCCGCTCACAGGCATGCCGCAACATCCGGGCGGCATTCTTGAACTCATCAGCAATCAAGGACGCATCCTTACATTTCATACTGGTCCCGGAGTGTCGCCCCATCACCCCGTCAAGCCAACCCATGGTGCCAGACAGCGTTTCCCCGGTAACAGCTTCGGGAATTGGGCAATCCGGCACCTCATTCAACAGGCGGAACAGGACGGACGCATTGGCCATCTGGTGACCGCACTTGAGGTAGGCATTCCCCAGGTCCAGCGCCAGCCCGCCCATGACCCCGGCGGCATCCTGAAACACCTGCACATCCAGCATGCGCGCCCAATTCCGGTCCTTGTTCCCGGCGACATTCCACGCCAGGGCGGCACCTGCCGCAAACCCGGCGTAACTCACGGAAAGCGGCTGCCAGTGCCCGTTATCGCCCCAATCGGTAATCAGGTAGCCCGCCGCCCCGTGTCGGAGCCCGTTCTCCGCCGCGCTCAGCAAATTGGCCAGGGCATTGTCAGTCCGCCCCGCAATGCTGTTCCACGACGAGGTGCCCGGGCAGATATAAAACGGGAGACCCGAAGCCGCGAAGCGTTCACTATGTGCGGCAAAGGGATGATCAGCCTCATAGCCCCATTCCAGAACCACGACATCGCGCGGGAGCTCAGGGACAAGCTCGGGATGCTGGATAATCATGTCGCCCCAGAAATGCATGGTGCGTCCTTGTTTCCGCACCAGCTCATGAATCCTGAGCAGGAAATCAAGGTACACACGCCCCTTCCCCCGCTGCTCGCAAAGGGCCTTGCATTTTCCCTGCCCCAGATCCCAGGTTTCGTCGCATCCCACATTGAATCTGCGGCTGGTAAAATTCGGCAACAGTTCGGCATACAGTTCCGCGAGCAATTCAAGGCTGCGCGGATCTGCCGGGTTAAGGCTGTTCGGCGTTTCCCTGCGGGCGCCCCAGGGATAAAGAAATCCGTCAGGAGCCTCAGCCAGATCCCGGTAGGCGGGCTTCGCAAGCCAGCGCTCCATATGCCCGAAGGAGTTCTGGTTAGGAACCAGTTCCACGAAACGGTCGCGACAATAGGCATCCAGCAACCGGATTTCCGCCCCCGTCATGGGACTGGCATCCCCCCAGACATCGCGATGCCGGGAATAGGCAAATGTATGCTCGGTATAGAGCTCGAGGTGGTTGATTTTCCATTCGGCCAACCGGTCGACCAGTGCGAACAGGGTCTGCATGGTCGGCACTTTATCGCGGCTGATATCCAGCATGACCCCGCGCACAGGAAAATCAGGATGGTCCTCAATCACGCCCAGGGGAAGCACGGCGCCGGCTTCCCGTAAAAGCTGAACGAGGGTCATGACCCCGTAAAAAAGCCCGGCCGAATCGGAAGCAACAAGGGAAAGCGACTGGGGCTGGAGGGTCAGCCGGTACCCCTGGGCAGGAATCCCGGCATCAGGGGAAATCTCGAGCAGGGCTGTCCCGGCGGAATCCCCCGTCCCTACCGGCCAGTCACAGCCGGCATAATCCCGGACCGCCTCGCGCAACCGGGACACGGCAAGGCAACCG
>JBAXRC010000165.1:0-5667 GCA_037131415.1 bacterium
TCTGGGCTACCCCAAAAACGCATGTCCCCGGCTCACCGGTGAAGGAACGTGGCTTCAGATTCTGAGTCCAGAGACTGCACGGTGGTTGTCCCGAGATCCGATTGGGGAGGAGGGAGGAGTGAATCTATTTTTGATGGACTTGAATGACAGTTTGAATCATACGGATTCGCTAGGTTTGTTTGTAACGCCTCCACAATCAGGTCCGTGGGGTGGTTCTGGCACGTCTTCAACTTGGTCGCCTACTGTGATGGACTACGGTGACGGTTTTTACTTATTCATACAGGGGTATTGGATGGGGCGACCAGATTGGGATACTTCACCGCGCGGCAGGTCTGGAGGAGTTCAGCTTCAGTTATTTCAAATCAAGATGAATACTAAGCCGTGCGAAGATGGTACTGGCTGTATCAAACTTCAACTTAACTACGGCTACGGTGCTGCGTTTGGATGGTATACTTCATGGTTTCCTAATACTTATGCTCACGAAAAGGCGCATGCAAATTTGTTTCACGGGAGGTTTGTCAGAGCTAAGAATTACGCCATTAGCAAGGCGCTTTGCTATAGGACGAATGCTGAGGCAGCCTGTTGGAAGGATGTTGCTGAGAATAAGATGCCCAAGGTGCAACAATATAGAGCGCTTTTGGAAAATTATGCGGTTGATAGAATATCAAGCGGCGTGATTTATTCTGAGACGGTCGCCGCCGAAGCCAGTAGCACTGCGGATTTAACAACAGCGGAGGCGACATGCACAGCGCTAGCAACGCCATGACAGAGCTAAATGGTGGAATTCTCATCTCCACTCCATTTAATTGCGAAGGTTTCTTGCTGTTATTTGGAAACCTTTTCTTTCTGTGCGTCACAGTTTGGATGATCGCGTCGTTTATTCTGCGATTCTGGAGGTTGCTCCGGTGTCCTGCCATGGGGGTGGTCCTGCAAGCTCGCCGAGAAAACTACATATGTCTTGCATTGGGCTGGGTTAGTTTTGCGGTAGGATTTATATTAACTTGGCATAGCCTTTACTCCACATGGTCAAAATGTAGCTGGATGGTCGAAAGAGCTGTGGATCGTGACTTGGTGCTAATAGTATTTCTGTCATCTAGAGACGATATCTGGCCATTCATGATAGGTTGTCTTGTGTTAATGTTTTCCCAATTCCGTAGTTCATTTGTGTGTTTTATGGTCAGGAGACTACGGGAATCCAATAGGGGGGCAGCGGAGCAGGGACCACCCATGAGAAGTGAAGTCAAGACAGAATCGTCCCGACCCGTGAAGCGGGACGAGAAAACTCTTGGCTTCGCAGGACAGCCCCGGTAGCAGGGGCAGGCATTGACCTAGGATCTTCACTGACCTCGTTCCTTCCTTTCGTTGCTTCTGGTCGTGCGCGCGGACGGCTGGTTTTCCGGATCGTCATGACAGCGCAATCAGGATCATTCCCAGACACCCATTGGAGCCTCTTCCCTCCAGGCGAACGGCTATTGTCATTTGGGGTATAAATGCCGGGGAGCTATTCAGGTTATGAGCGTGACGGCTCAACGTGCCGACCGCTAGTCCCTAACTTGGAGCTTCTCCCGGCAAGGTAGTGTCCAGACTTTTTCGCACATTCATTTAGGGCAGGCATCCCACTAGCCTGGTGGCTTGTGGTCTTTATCGTCTCAGGTTGTTGGTCTTATGTTCCTCCTTGTCTTCTTGCTGGTCATATCCCCCCGAGGGGGGATATGAGGTCGCCGCTCGAGATGGGATTGGCCGACCAGGATGAAGTTGTCGAGGGTCTCGCGTGCCTCCCTGACAAAACGCTCGGCATAAGCATTGCCGTTGGGCGATTGTGGCGGGGTTTTGACGATTTCGACACCCTCGGACTTGAAGATCTTGTCGAGTCCCTGGAATGATGTGTCGTTGTCGTGGACGAGATACTTGATTTTGGGGTCGCCAGAGTTGGTGGAAATGAAGAAGTTGCGGGCCTGCTGGCTAACCCAGGCGGTGTTGGGGCTGGGCGTGCAACCGGCGATCCGGATGGTGCGGGTCTTGTGATGAATGAAGAACAGGACGTAGAAGGTGACCAGTCCGCTGGGCGTCCAGACCTCCTCGGTGAAGAAATCCGTGGCCCAGGTCACGTCGAGATGGCTCGTGATGAACGTTTTCCAGTCCATGCCTTTGCGATCAGGTGAGGTTGGTAGTCCATGTTTCTTGAGAATGTTGCGGACAGTGGTGGGGGCGACGATGTGGCCGAGCTTGGTCATTTCGCCCACAATCCTGTCGTAGCCCCATCGCCTGATCTATAAAGTAGAGGGCGATTCCGTTCTCATCGCTCAGGCTCGATATCATTATTAAGCCAACCAGGCCGCGCACGCGACGGCTGGCACGCTCGCCGCGCCTGGCCGGTAACGTTCGAATTAATGAACGACAGTTCTGCCATATCTGCATTTTATTATCTGCTTTTTGTTTTGACCTGTCCAAAGGGCTCTCTATACTCCATGAAATTGGTGAGAAGAGGTGGCGGTCGAGTTTTTGCAAGGAGCGGTCCGATGAAATCGAGTTCCGTATTGTGGAAAATGGCGATAAGTATTGTGCTGACCTTGATTCTTGGCTCTATCAATAGCTATGCTCAGGTGCCCGGCCGGGTTGAGCGAAAAGGGGCGGGTTCCCTGTTGCGACTCCATCAGCTGACCGGAACAGGTGGCCGGGCCGTTATGAAGAGCCCTGACATTGCCCGGGGGAGCACCCGGCGCGGTGATTCCCGTGAGTGGGCTGAAATCGGGGTTCAATTTGACACGGAACCCGAGTGGATCGATGAGTTAACCCTCAATTTCTTCGTTTTACTGCGGAGCTCGGACAAGGCTGATCTCACGTTGATCAAGGGCTCGGTGACTTACCTGGATGTTGCCCGTGGAGCCAGCCACATGGGGGGGGCCTATGTCCGCCCTGCGGCCCTGGCTCGCTACGGCAAGGTTATCGGAGTGGCGGTGGAGGCGGTGGTCAAGGGCGAGACGGTTGATACCCTGTCCGAGGGTAAGCTGGCGCCATCGAAACCCCTGCCAAAAGAGTGGTGGAAGAACGCGAAGCTTGTGCCGAAGGACGGTTATGTCCTTGATAAGGCCAAGACCCCCTTTATTCTTGTCAATTATGACGATTACGAGGCCGTGAAGTAGGGCATTATGTTTGTATCAGACCGAATTTTGGCGTTGGACATAGGCAACAGCAAGCTGGTGCTTGCTGAGTTCAAGGTGTTGCCCTCCAAAAGCCTTGAATTGGTCAATTACGCCATATCCGCCCTTGGGTTTGACCCCGAATCAACGGCGGATTCTTCCGCCTACATTGTTTCGGGGATTCGTGATGCCCTGCGGACCAGTGGCATCCGGCCCGGGCCGGTGGCGGTATCCGTTTCGGGGCAGCTGGTATTCCCGCGTTATGTTAAGCTGCCGCCGGTGACGCCGGACAAAATCGCACAGATTGTCAAGTATGAGGCCCAGCAGAATGTTCCCTTCCCGATCGATGAAGTGGTGTGGGATTACCAGCTGGTGGGGCAGGAAACCGGTGAGCTGAGCGTCTTGCTTGTGGCCGTCAAGGGCGATCTGGTCAAGAATATCACGGACTGTGTTGAAGCCGCCGGGCTTGATCCCGTGTTGGTGGATGTCTCGCCTCTGGCCCTCTACAACGCCGTCCGGTACAATTATTCAGACCTGCCCGGGTGCACCATGATCCTTGACATGGGCGCGCGCTCCACCAATGTTGTGTTTGTTGAGGGGAATAAGATTTTCAGCCGGAGCATTCCGGTGGCGGGCATTTCCATCACGAAGGACGTGATGAAGGAATTCGAGTTGTCTTTCGAGGAGGCTGAGCAGCTCAAGGTGGCTCATGCCTTTGTCGGATTTGGCGGGGTTTATGAGGGGCATGAGGTGGGCGTTGCGGATCGCACCTCCAAAATTGTCCGCAATATCATGACCCGCCTGCATGCCGAAGTGATCCGGACCATTAATTTCTATCGCGGTCAGCAGGGGGGGAGCCAGCCCGGGATGGTTCTTCTGGCGGGTGGCTGCTCCATCATTCCCCATGCCAATGTGTTTCTCAAGGACAAGCTGAAAACCGAGGTGGATTACCTGAATCCCTTCAGGAACGTTTCGGTCAGCGGCGGAATTTCCTCCGACAAGGTGGCCGAGGATCTTCATTTGCTGGGTGAAGTGGTGGGTCTGGCGCTCCGCCGCATGCTATCGTGTCCGGTGGAAATCAATCTCCTGCCGCCAGAGTTGGCCGCGAGGAAGGTGTTGCAGCGCCGCCTGCCTTTCTTCGGTCTTGCGGCGATCGGTCTTGTCCTGACGGTGCTGGTGTTCGGCCTTTTTCTGCACCGGATGAAGTCCATGGCGGAGCAGCGCCTCGAGAAGGTTCAGGAGTTGGTATCAAGCCTGGAGCCGACGAATGCCAAACTCAGTGAGCTTGGAAAGCAGAAGGAGCAGCTTTACGCCAAATCCGACGATTTGAGCAGGCTGATCGCGGCCCGCACGCGCTGGGTGACCATTCTCGACAGTCTTCACAAAAATCTGGTGCCGGGCATGTGGTTGACGACGATCCGTCCGCTTCCCTTGAAGGATGCCAAAGCTGCGCCGCGTCTTGAGATCCGAGGTATGGCGTTTACGGACGAAATCAGCAACAATCAGATAATCACGGCGTATGTCGAGACGCTCAAGGGGATGGGGTACTTCAACGACGACCTCCAGATCAAGCGGATCAAGCCGGTTGAGGGGACAGATTACGCCACGGAATTCACCATGGAAATCGGACTGAAGGAGAAGCTGGCGCCCGTTGTGGAGTCCAAGCCGGTGGAGTCCAAGCCGGTGGAGGTGAAGCCGGTGGAGGTGAAGCCGGTGGAGGCGAAGCCGGCCCCGGCCCCGGGTGCGGTGAGGGATCCCGCCCCGAAACAAAAGGATCTTAAAACACCCAGCAAGGGGAACGCGTAACCTATGCAGTCGCATCGGAAAATGATTGTGATTGCCGTTGCGGTGGTGATCAGTCTCCTGTTCCTGGGGGCGGTGGCGTTGCTGATTCGTGGTTTCATCCAGTTTCATGAAGTGGAGACCGCGCTACAGGCATCGAAAGCCAATTTGGAAATGCTGTACACCCAGAATCCCTTTCCCTCGAGTGCCAACCGGAAGCAGGAGCTGGAAAACATCAAGGACATCCAGCAGGAGCTGTTGGATCTCCAGTCGGCGATGGGCGCGGAGCAGGTGGAGCCGGTGGGACAGAGTCCGGCCAAGTTTATTACCCAGTTTTTCGACACCAAGGACCGGCGCCTGCTGGTGCGGGCTATAGACCAGAACATCAAGCTGCCCAAAGGATTTGATTTCGGGTTCGGCCGCCATATGAAAGGCGATCTACCGGCCCCGCAGGATGTTCCCCGCCTGACCCAGCAGCTCAAGATTGTCGAGGTGCTCTGTCAGGCCCTGTATGCCGGAAATATTACGTCGCTGGATGCCCTTTCGAGACAGGAGTTTGAGGTGGATGCCGTTACGGGCGCAGGGGGCAAGGTTGCGCCCGCCGCACGCGCGGGGGAGATCGATTTAAAGAACAGCGTGGATGCCGGTGCGGGGCTTGTTCCCGAGGGGCAGTTTTACGGTCGGTGGCGTTTTTCGGTTCAGTTTAAGGCACGTGAAAGCGGCCTGATGAAGATTCTCAACGGAC
>JBAXRC010000166.1:0-5649 GCA_037131415.1 bacterium
CCCTTGTCAGACTGCGCCTTCTCAAGACGGTCCTGACGGCGATCCTTGGCGGTGTTTCCATACGAATAATTGTAGGACGAACTGTAATAATAGTAGTAGTCGCGGCTCACGTTCAGGTTATTGAGCACCACGCCCAGCAGGTTGCCGCCGGAATTGTCGATCATGGTCTTGGCGCGACCCGAAACCGCACGCGGATAGGTGCGGTGCTGAATCACCAGCAACACGCCATCCACCTCGCTGCACAGGATCCCCGCGTCACTCACCCCCATGATCGGCGGGGAGTCAAATAACACGTAGTCGTACTTCGCCTTGACATGCTCGATGATGGCGCGCAGGCGCTGCGCGTTCAGGATCCCGTGCGCCGCCGAGGGCAACTTCCCGCTCGGCATGAAATCAATGGTCGAAACGACTGAAGGCATGATCGCCTCGTCGATCGACACCCGGTCAAGCAACACATCCGCAAGCCCGATGCGGTTCGACACCTTGAACATCTTATGCTGGGCGGGACGGCGCATATCCGAGTCAATGACCAGGACTTTTTTACCGGTCTGGGAGAAGATGTACGCCAGATTGAAAAGTGTCAGGGATTTCCCCTCCCCGGCACCGCCACTGGTCAAACACAGGGTGTTGCCCCCGCCCAGTTTTTTCGACAGCTCCATGTTCATGCGCAGCACCCGGTAGGCCTCGGCATGCGGACTGTCCGATCCCTCGTCCGGAAGCGGACGCACCTTCTGGGGAATGATCCCGATGATGGTGGACCCGATGAACTTCTCAATGTCCTCCACGGTTTTGACCGAGGTATCGACATACTCGATGAAGAACACCAGGCCGATACCGCACCCCAAGCCCATGATGATGCTCAGGATGACATTCAATACGATCTTGGGGTTCACCGGCTCGTCCTCGCCAGGCACCTCGGCGGGATCCACAACCTCCACCGGTGTACGGGGCAGATCAATGCCGATATTCTCCTGAACCAGCCGGGTCTCAAGCGTGTCGCGCATCTGGCGCTGCCGGGCCACTTCGCTTTCCGCCTTGGCAAAGGGAAGGTATTGCTCGCCACGGGCATTGATGTCGACTTTCTTGGCGTCTTCCAGATCCTTTTCAGCCGCGTCGAAATCCTTGCGGGCAATCTCATAACTGGTCCTCAAGCCCAGAAGCTGCCCTTTGAGGGTGTCCTCAATTTTCTTCTTCAGATCCAAGACCACGGACTGCGCCCCGACCACATCGGGATGCCGTTCACCGAACATTTCCTGCCGGCGCTTAAGACTGGTTTCCGCCTCGGTCAGCTGCTGCCGCAGCGTGGTGAGGGTCGGATCCTGAATCACGTAGGACGAGGAATACAGAAGGTCGTTCCCCTTGAGATTCTCCAATTGCTTCAGCCGCGTTTCACGGTCAAGCATCTCTTTGCGGGAGGTGATCCGGTTCAATTCCAGTCGCTCTAATTTGGCATTATCCAGCGAGGCCACGGAGGATCCTCCGGAGAACCCCGTGGTGAAGACACTGACCTTCAGATCCTTCCGGATTTCCTCAAGTTTCTTCTCCGCTTCCTCAACCTTCCGCTGCTGCACCTTATAGGCCTCGCGAAGCGCAACCAGTCCCTGCTCGGTTTCGTTGCGGGTCTGCTTCATCCGGCTATCCCGGTACACCGAGGCGATTTCGTTGGCGATCAGCGCGCAATCCTTCCGGGCAACATCCTTGGTGCTACGGCGCGTGCTTCGGAAAATCCGGACCTCGATCAGGTTGGTGTCACGGTACTGCTGCACCTTCATGCTGCCCGCCAGGATCCGATAGCAATCCACCGCAGGAAGTTTTCCGCCGCCTTCCGTATAGATCTGCCCGAAATGCTCATCCAATCGAAGATTCCGGATAACCTCGTACAAGATCGGACGCGACTGAATGACCTCGAACTCCGTCCGCAGGAAATACATGTCATACACCGACATCATCTGCTGCTGCTGGGAGGGGGTGGTGAAGGGGGACATATTGGGCGTGTCCTGCCTGACCTTGATCCGGGTGGCCGCCATGTAGGTCTTCGGCAACGAAAGCGTGATCACCACGCCGGCGGTGACCACGAAGAGGAAAACGGCAATCACCACCTCGATCCGGGATCTGATCATCCGCCAATAATCCATGAAATGGGCGGTCTCTTGAGGATTTTCAGCCATGCTATCCCTATCTCCGAAAAAAGCTGGTGAGGTCTATGAAACCTCACCAGCCACTATGCCATCCCCCCACGGAACCCAAAGGACTCCGGGAGGCCTGAATCTTACATCTGCGCCTTCACGCCCAAGTCAACCATGTTGCGAGAGAAGGACTCGCGCTCTTGCATATTGGAATCCCAATTCTCGTAAGTATACCCGCCGCCAACCGACCAGGTCCGGTTCACGCGGTAGTTGACGCCCACCCCGACTGACACCATGTTATCAGTTCCGCCAGGAAGGTCCGCGCCTTCCTCCTTGTAGTCGCCAGTCCCGTATTGCCCGTTCAGGCTGAGAGTCAACCGGCCCGGAAGCACGTCATGATCAACACCCGCTTTAAATGCCGTCAGGGTCTGGATGGAATAGGGACGGACATAAGGCGCATACAGGCCGTAGCTCCCACCCACGCGGAACCGGGTTATGGAGGCTGCACGCATCACCAGTTCAGCGGAGCCGTTCGGGGTGTCAAGAGAACTCATCTCGGAATTCTCATACTCGCCGTGCTGATAGCCCCCCGCCACCTTCCCGATCAGATCCGGGCTGAACCGCTTCTCAATCCCAATCCCGGCCGACATCACCTGTGAACCGCGCTGACGCTCAGTGGACTTGTTCTTGAAATCGGAGTACCCGACCAACCCGGAGATGTCCAGATTTATGCTGGTCTTGAACTTCAGGTAAGCCTGGCCATCCACGATATCCTCATCCTCATTGGCGGCAACCTCGGAATCATCGTAGCGCTTGAGCGCGTAGTTCCCCGTCACGCCGGTCGCCATCGTTTCCGTCACGGAAACATCGACACCCGCATGGGACGTGTTCCAGATATGGTTGTTGCTGGAACGGACATTCGCGCCGCCATTATTCATTTCCGGGTCGTCATTGTAGGTGAACGCATCACCCACGGTCAGCGTTACCCGGGGGGACAGCTGGTGCATCAACTCGAGGGCGACCGTACCGAAAAGCTCGGTGTCATTCTGGGCGCTACCTTCCTCCAAGGTGCGGGGATTGCTGTGCCACTTGACCATGGGGAGAACCGCCAAATCCAGAAGGGTGCGCTCGCCATCACGGAACCGGAAATCCGCACGGGGCTCAATAAAGAGATCCAGATTACTCTCCTTGTTGTTTTCCACGCCATCCCGGTTATCCATGAACTGGCCGCCCAGCCGCATTGACAAAAGCCACGGCCCCTCATTGGCATACCCCTCATCACCCTGCCCAAAAGCAGTCAGGCTGGACGCCAGGGAAATCGCCGAAACCGTCAACAATGCCTTTAACCATGACTTCATAATCCCATCCTCCATCGATAGTCCACGAAAACGAGAGGTTCTCTACACAATTGAGTGTTAGTGTTGCCAATCAATGCCACTAAAGTCAAACCCAAAAACGCCAAAGTATTGTCGCATACCCACTTCGGCGCCGAACGCTCCTGATCCGCAACCCTCCCGCCTTGACCTCACCTCCGGAAGCCATTAGGTTAAACGACTCACATATGACCATTATTTCTCAAAGCTGGTTTTGGCTTGTTTCCGTCACAACGGCGGTTCTGGCGTTTTCCATTTTCACCGCACTTCGCCCCCGGCTCCGGGAAACACCCCGCTGGGTCAAGGGTCTTCTGCTAACCGCCCTGGTCGCTTCCGCCGCGCTCCTGCTCAGGCCGCATGAGGATACTTTTACGGGACTCGACACATCCTGTTACCGCCTCATGTCACAAGCCTTTACGGCCGGACGGGGATTCCACACTATCGACCAGACTCTGCTGGTCATCCCGCAGGAACAGCGAAGATCGGTGCTCCTTGAATTCCAGCAGTGGGGCCGGGATACCCGTGACCGATCCTTCGAAATCACCTCCATCAGCAACGGCACCACCCAACCGTATTTCTACCCGTTCCTCCCCCTCGCGGCCTCCGCCCTCGAAACCCTGACGGGCGGATCGGGCGGCGATTATTTCGTCCCCCTGGTCGGCCTGCTGTTCTTCGCCAGCATCCTTACCCTTGGAGCCACTCGGGGAAGGCAATACGGACTTCTGGCGGCCATCGCCCTGCTGATTGGAACGCCCCTGCCCGCTTACCTGTTCCGCGGATTCTACGCTGAGGCGATCGGTGCCGCCCTGGTGGCCCTGGTGCTGATCGGGCGGGCACTCCCCGTTACCACCCGGAGTTTCCGGATCACCGCCCCACTCCTGCTCGGTCTGGCCACCTGCTTCCACCCGGCCACCCTCGTCCTGTCCCTGCCTGCCCTGGCCTTTCTCCTGGCTGATCCCGCACGCACCCGGCGGAGTATCATCTTGAATCTGGGGGGATTTTCAGCCGGACTGCTGCCGCTCCTTTTTGCCACGCTCTGGGTGTGCCATCCCTATGGCGATATCACCAAGGTGAAGAGTCTGCTGAACGGCCTTTCGGCAAGCGGCGTGCACAGGCTCCTGGCAATTTTCATTTCAGGCTTCGGGCTCGCCCTCGCCCTGATCCTGTTCGGATCGGTCCGGCTCAGGGAACGCCTTGCCGCATGGGGCGCCGCATGCCTCGCCAGACCCGGCATTTATGTCATCCTGCTTTCAGCCGCGCTGCTGCCTTTCCTGATCCCCGCTGCGCTGTGGCCGGGAAAGCCACTGGTATGGGCCGGGCTCCAGGAATGGCGGGACGGCGTGCGCTGGGGATATGGGATTGTGCTGCTGATCGGGGTGGCCAGCACCTTCCACCCGAAAACGCCGCCCCTGTCACGCGCACTCCTCATTCTCACCGTGCTGCTCGCCTGCTTCTTTTTCTACCTCAAGGGCTTCGAACAAATGGGACTATGGAGTCAACGCCGTTTGATCCCGCTGACCTGCCTCCTGGTGGTCGCCCTCACCCCCGCCCTGGCAACCCTCTTCCAGTCCTGGCATGAACGCGCCCCTGCCGCACCGAAGTGGTTCCCACCCGTCCTGGCCATCATCCTGGCAGGGGCGGCGCTGGTCAATCCCCTCCGCTGGCCGGACCCCTATCTGACCCGTCACGAGAAAGGTGCCCGTGAGTGGGTTTCCGCCGTGTCAAAGAAACTCGGTTCAACAGTCACCTGCTTTGACTATTATCCCTTTAGCGTCCCCTTCGCGGTAACAGGCCACTCCCGTGTTTTCGGTCTCAGCGAATATGGATACAACGGCCTGCCGGGTCTGGCGGAATTCCTGGGCCACCACGCCAGGCAGGAACCCGTCCTGTATGTAACCGCTTTCGAGAACCCGGGCATGGAAGAGGGCGTCATCCTCAAGGAACGGTCGCGTGAAACCGTCGAGCTGAAAAGGGTGGTCAGCAAGACCGCCCTGCCCCCGCTGATCAAGCTCCTCGACGACGGGAACGCCAAGGTCAGGCGGTCGGCCGTCTACGCCGTCAAATGGATGGCACATCAAGGCATCGTCGACGAAGCCGCCCTGCCCTCTCTGATCAGGTGCCTGGGCGAAGAGAACGCCGACGTCGTGGAA
>JBAXRC010000167.1:0-5638 GCA_037131415.1 bacterium
ACTTGCCCCCCAATACTCCCTCCGCCCGCTCCACATCGGCACGAGCGCTAAGCGCGTCATAACGGCCCGCCACCTGCCGGGTCTGGTTGGCGGTCAGCGCGACTTGTGCCGCCATCAGTTCGGTAATGTCCGCCGCCCCCTGGCTGTAGCGCTCCCGGGTAATCCGCAGGGATTCCACGGCGCTGGCAAGGCTTTTGCCCGCCACCTCCAGGCGTTCGCGGGCCTCCTGTTCATTGAGCCGCGCGCGGGTGAGATCCAGCAACAGCGCGCTTGCCAGCTTCTCGGCTTCCGCCCTCGCCTGGTCCGCGCCCGCAGCGGCTTTGGCCACACCGGCCCGCGTCCGGAATCCGTCAAAAATATTCAATTCCACGGCCGCTCCGGCCAGATAGCTCCGCTCAGGCCCGCTGAACGTTTCGCTGTCCCAATCCAGGGATCCGAAGGCACTGACCACCGGCAGGTACTCCCGGCGGTCCCGGCTGACCATGGCTTCCGAGGCCTTTACCTGGGCTCCCGCCATGCGTAGCTCGGGACGGGACTCAACCCCGCAGCTGGCCGTGTTGGTGGCGACGGGCGCGAGATCACCTGCCGTCATCCCGGCCACATCGTTCATCCCGACCCGCGACTGGCCCATCGCCGTGTTCAGGACAGCCACCGCGAATTGGAGCGAGTTCCGGGCGCGGATCAACTCTTCATTCGACTGCGCCATCTGGACCTCGAGGTTCAGGACATCCGATTTCAAGGCCGCACCAGCCTTGTGCCGCTCCGCGGCCAGACGGAGGGTCCCGGTGATGCTGGCGACCTCCTCCTCCCGGACCTTCATCATGTCCCGTACCTGGAGAACCCCGTAATAGGCGCGGATCACCTGATAGGCGAGATCGTTGTGAACCGAATCCATGAGTTGTTCGGCCGCCTCCGCCCCGCCACTGGCGGCCCGGCGATCCGCCTCCCGTCTCCCGCCGTCATACAACCGCCACTGGGCCACCACGCTCCCTCTCAGATTCTCGGTATCCTCGGGATTATTGAAGTCCTTTTGCAGCGAGGCCCGCCGCTGGTTGAGCGACATGAAAAACGCCTGGGGCGGATTGTCGGTGCGGGTCCAGTTTCCCGCCAGGCCGAGGCTTGGATAATAGGCCGAAGACGCCTCCCGAACCGCCGCCTGCGCCGCCTTCACGCGGGCCGTCGCCGATTTCACGTCCGGATTCGCCTTCAATGCCGTCGCAATGCAACCGTCCAGGGTCACCCCTGTCCCCGCGTCCCCTGCCGCCAGCGTTCCCGCCATGCCCAGCACAATCCCCGCCAGCCAGCTTTTTCGTTTCATGACACTCATCGCTCCACCCCTTCCTCAATTCATCATGGCTCAAATATATTCATGTATCATAATATGTCAATATATTAAATTCGCTTTCGTCCCGGAAGAAGGCAAACCGCAGATGAACGCAAAAGACGCTGATAAGAAAATATGGAAAACCATCTTCCGCCGGACAAAGCCTTCTCCTTATCCGCGTTTTCCGCGTTCATCTGCGGTTTACCTCTTCCTCGACCTGATGGCCTGGCACTTTATCCGACTCAACAGCCTCTTCCTGCTTGCGTATTCCTTTGACCCCGCACGCCAGTTGCGTTACTTCTTTTTACTCGGATGAACGATTCCCGTCAAAACTATACAAACGAGCTTCTGCTAGTGTCCATCGGCCACGGCCTGGTCATCGGCATGCTGCTCGCCATTCCCTTCATCCATGGGTGCGAGGATGATTCCTCAACGGACATGAGCAAGGTACTGGAACTGTATGTCGAACCGCCCCCCAGTGACAGTCATGAGTCCCCCGCCGATCTCATGAAGAACCTGCCCAAGCCGCCTGAAGACAAGCAGGAGGAAAAGGTCGAGGATAAAAAGGACACGCCACCTCCCGACAAGGATGAAGTGACCCTCGATGATCAAAAAAAGGTCAAGCCAAAGGTGAAACCGAAGGACAAAAAGAAGGAAGTGAAACCGGGCGGAATCAAGGTCAGTAATAAAATCGTGAAACGGGATCTGCCCAATGGCAAAGGCAAACTCACACCCGATGAAGTCCGCAAGCTGCTCGGCCGCGGCGCCAAACTCGGGAAAAAATCAAGCCTCTCTGATGCCGACTTGCGCCGCCTGCTGAATAGCGATTCCCAGTTCGGCGACGGATCCCCCATTTCCCAGGAATTCGTTGTCCTCGACATGGTGCGCCAGGCCATGTACCGCGCCTGGGACCAGCCCACGGACATCGGCATCGCCGGACTGGTCACCAAGGTCGAGCTGACCTTCACCTCCAGCGGGTCGATTACCGCCAGCCGCATGCTCGCCAGTTCGGGCAACAAAACCATGGACGCCTCCGTGATGCGTGCCGTCCAGTCCGTCCACCGCATCAATGGCCTGCCCGCCTCTTTCCTCTCATCCCACCGGCGGATCCCCGTCTCGTTTGAATTGACAGGGAACCAGTGAGGGTTAGGATTGGAGATTTCAGATTTTAGATTTGAGATTTTAGTGTTCAGTGTCAAAAGTCCAAAGTCCGGAGTCCGGATTTAGAGTGAAGATTTATTTGGAGTAACCATGAAGTTGATATATTTATCCATCCTCTTGTCCAGCTTGTCCCTCGCCCCTGCCTTTTCCCAGGAGGTGGTTGTCACCAAATCGGGTGGCGCAAAAACCAGTCTCGATCTCTCCGCCTATGGGGGCGTGGGGTCGGGCGGGTTCGTGTTCCGGAAGACCCTCACGGATGACCTGCAGCGTTGCGGCTGGTTCTCCCTGGTCCGCCAGGCCTCCTTCACCGTGACCGGTTCGTGCCATGACAATAGCGGCGTCCTCTCGGCGGATGTCCAGGTCATGAATGTCCTCAAATCCAACGTCGCCCTCAGCAAGACCTACACCGACTCCTCAGCCAACGCCCGCCGATTGGCACACCGGGTGGCCGATGACATCATCATGGCGACCAAGGGATTCCGGGGCATCTGCTCCGGGCGCATCGTCATGGTGGGGAACGGCTCCGGCTCCAAGGAGCTCTACATATGCGATGCCGATGGCGGCAACCTGCGCCAGATCACGCGGGATCGGTCCATCAGCCTCTCCCCGTACTGGTCGCCCGACGGATCCAAGATTGTCTACACCTCCTTCCTCAAGGGCTTTGCCGACATCTACATGATCGACAGCAAGTCCGGTTCGCGTTCGATCATTTCCCGCAATCCCGGCATCAACATGGCCGGCGGCATCTCCCCTAATGGTGGCGAGCTACTGATGATCCTCTCCCGTGACGGCAATCCCGAGGTCTACACCAAGACCCTCGGTAGCGGCCAGCTGACACGACTGACCCGGACGCCCCGGGCCGGAGAAGCCAGTCCGACCTGGTCCCCCGATGGCAGCCGGATCGCCTACGTCTCCGACCTGGCCGGCGCCGGATCCCCGCAGATCTACATCATGGATCGCAGCGGCAACAGCAAGCGACTCACCTCGCGGGGCAAGGAAAACACCAATCCGGACTGGGGCCCCAACAACCTGATCACCTTCTGCAGCCGACGCGGCGGACTCTACGGGATCTACATCATCAACCCCGCCACCATGGCGGCGGACAGCCTGGTCAGCCCCACCGATGGCAATTACGAGGACCCGGCCTGGGCCTCCGACGGACGCCACATCGTTTGCACCAAGCGGGAAGGCCGGTCTTCCCGAATATATCTCCTTGACACCATGGGAGATGCACCCGTATGTTTGACGCCCAATGGTGGGAGTTGGTATTCACCCTCTTGGTGTTCTAAATAACCCGTTTTTTTGTGATAACATTCAAAAGGAATAAGACAATGAGCAAACGCATGATGGTGACGGTTTTCCTGGTGTCCGCAATGGCCGTTTCAATGACGGGTTGCAAGGGTATCTTCGGCGGCAAGAAAGGCTCCAAGACCGGCGTCGACAACGTCGACATGAACAACGGCGGACTTGACCCGAACGGCCCGGGCGCCACCACCGAACAGACCCGTCCCGGCGGTCCTGGCAGTATTGTTGATTCCCAGCTCGTTGCGGTTCAGTTCGCGTACGACAGCGCCCAGGTGGATGAGTCCGAGCGCGCCAAGGCGGAAGCCGCCGCCAGCTATCTCAAGGCCAATTCCGGAACTTCAGTGACACTGGAAGGCAACTGCGATGAACGCGGGAGTGCTGAATACAACATGTCGCTCGGCGAACGCCGGGCCCAGTCGGTCCGCACCTACCTGATGAACCTCGGCGTGGATGCCTCCCGCATCCAGACCAAGAGCTTCGGCAACGAGAAGCCGAAAGATCCCGGCCATGACGAAAAGGCATGGGCGATCAACCGCCGCGTTGAGTTCGTCGTCATGAAGCAGTAAACGATCCCGGATCGCCTGCTGAAGCCCCGTCAAAAACGGGGCTTTTTTTTTGCTCCTCACCTGCTATTATTTAATTTCATGAATGTTGCAGCCTTCTTTCTGACGACTCCGCCACCTCTCGCCATTTTCGGCGATATCGGCGGTTCAGAAGTGCTGGTCGTGCTGGGCGCCATCCTGGTGCTCTTCGGAGGAAAAGGGATTCCTGAAATCGCCCGAAAACTCGGGAAAATGACCAGCGATCTCCAGCGCGCCTCCGCCGAATTCAAAAAACAGCTCTTAACCGCGGACCAGGAACTTAACACTGAAATCACCCCGCTCGTAACGGAGTACGAATCCCTCGCTTCCCATGAGACGTACATGAAAGCCACTGATCCGGCGCTGAACGAGGAAATGGAAAACCCATACGGTAGCGCGCCCACGGCGGTTTCAGGCGAGGGGGTTGCGGCGCCTGAGGCGCAAAACCCCGAAGGCAGTCCGCCCTCTGAGTCGGTCACCGAGTCCCCGCCCCCGGCGGACGAAGCTCCACCTCCAACACCAGCCAGCGATCTCTGGCCCGCCGTGACCGCCAGCACTGAACCCGAATCCCCGCAGGAGCCCAAACTACCTCAGGAGCCCCCACCCCCGTGACCGAGCCGACTAGCGATAATCCGATCATGGAGGCCGTGAAGCCGTTCCTTCAGCATCTTGACGATCTGCGCCGGGCCCTGGTTTGGAGCGCCTCGGCTCTCGGGATCGGCATGCTGATCGCAGGACTCTTTGCGCCCACCCTGTTTAAAATACTCAAGGCGCCCCTGACAGGCGTTGTCCCCAATCCCGACACGTTCCTGAGAACCATGGACGTGACGGGCGCGATGTCCGTTGCCATGCAGACCCTTTTCTGGGGCGGACTGCTCCTTAGCCTTCCGGTGATCATCTTCTCGATCTGCTGGTTTGTCTTTCCGGCCCTGACCCTCAAGGAACGCCGGACGATCCTGATCGGACTGATCATGGCGGTATTCCTGTTTATCGGCGGGGTCCTCATGGGATATTATTTGGCGCTGAAACCAGCCCTGGAAATCATGCTCTGGTTCAACACCTGGATGGGAATCGGGGTCGAGTTCTTCACCGTCACCAGCTACACCGGGTTTGTACTGAAGCTCCTGATCAGTTTCGGACTCACCTTTGAGCTACCGATGGTCCTCCTCATTCTGGGTCATCTGGGCATCATCAACTCACGCCAGCTGCGCGACAAGCGCCGCCATGCCATTGTCATCATCCTGATCCTCGCCGCCATCATCACCCC
>JBAXRC010000168.1:0-5628 GCA_037131415.1 bacterium
CTATTTTTCGAAATACGGCCTCATGCCGGGCATCCCGGTCATCCTCTGGACCGGCGATAACCCGAGCAGCCTGGTCGGCGTGGGCGCCACCGAACCGGGCATTGCCGTCATCAGTCTTGGCACCAGCGATACTTTTTTTGCCGCCATGCCTGCCATGAAAACCGATCCGGCAGGTTACGGGCATGTCTTTGGGAATCCGGCGGGCGGCTACATGAGCCTGATCTGCTTCAAGAACGGATCCCTGGCCCGCGAGCGAGTCAAGGAAGCGTGCGGGGGCGACTGGACGTTTTTCGGGGAAACAGCCCTCGCCCAAACCCTGCCGGGAAACGGCGGCAATCGGGCGCTCTCGTACTATGTCCCCGAAATCACGCCCCGCGTCCTGACCCCAGGCGTCCGACGCCAGGGCGCGCGGGACTTCTGCTCTGGCAAGGCACCCGCGGCGATTCAGATTCGCGCTGTGCTGGAGGGGCAATTCTGTTCCATGCGCCTGCTGTCGGAATGGATCGGCCCCTTCAAAACCATCCGGGTCACCGGCGGCGCCTCCCGGAATCGCGGGATGGTTCAACTGATCGCGGATATTTTTCAGGCCGATGTGGAACGCATCGCCGTTGCCGACTCCGCCTCCCTCGGCGGTGCCATGCGTGCGGCTCATGCGGCGGGAAAAATCCCCCTGAAAGACCTGGCGGCAAAATTCGCCGCGTCTTCGGAAACCCTCCATCCGACGCCCGGGCTCAAGGCCGCGTATAACGCTCCGCTGGCTAGCTACAGCCGTTTTCTTGCGGAAACGCTAACCAGCCAATAGCCCAAAGTCTAATCGCCTTATCCCGTACTCCGTCAATCAAGCGGGACGTCTGTGGCGAGTAACCACTTCCACGCGGGGATGATATCCACATTAATCCCATTGACGACCACATGCTCCTCGTCCCGGGTTCGGAATCAAGGTCCCCTCTTAATGTTTTTCGGCAGGGATTCATGTTGATTCTTTGTACCATAACCACCCGAACGGGGGGGGGATTTTCGCCGTAAATCTGTGGTACATTTTTCGCCAATGAATAAGTTGATACTGATGGCAGGGTGAAAGAAAGGGCCAAAATTGATGAAAAACATGACAGTGTCACGCCGGTCTTTCCTGAAGGGGGCGGGGGCGGCGATCGCCTTTCCGAATATAATTACGTCCAGCGCGCTGGGAGCAGGGGGTCGTCCGCCCGCCAGTGGGCGGATTGTCATGGCCGGCATCGGCATGGGGGGGCAGGGGTCGGGGGATCTCGGTCAGTTTATGAATGATCCCCGGATCCAGGTTGTGGCTGTGTGCGACGTCAAGAAGCAGAATCTCGATGGGATTAAAAGACGCGTCAACGGACATTACAACAACCAGGACTGCAAGGGGTACGTGGATTACCGCGAGGTCCTCGCGCGCAATGACATCGACATGATCCTGTGTGCGACACCGGATCATTGGCATGCGCAGATTTCCATCGATGCCATGAAGAGCGGCAAGGATGTTTACTGCGAGAAGCCCCTGACGTTGACGATAGGCGAAGGGCGCAAGATGGTTGATACCGCTCGCCGGTACGGGCGCGTTCTGTCGTCCGGCAGTCAGCGTGTCATCGGGGACTACGGTGCGCTGGCCTGTGCGGCGAGGAGCGGGCAATACGGGAAAATACTCGATGTCTATGCAGACCCGGGAGGCCCGCCGCGGCAGTGTGATTTGCCCGGGGAGCCGATCCCGCCCGATACCATCGACTGGGATATGTGGCTCGGGCCCGCGCCTTGGGCGCCCTATCACCGGTTCCGTTGCGGGCCGGACTACGGACTCGGCGGCCAGGGGTTCAGGTCATGGTACGATTATTCGGGCGGAATGATGACAGATTGGGGGGGGCATAAATTCGGGGCCGCGCTGCACGGCATGGGACTGGATCACACCGGCCCGACGGAAATCCTGCCGCCCGACGGGAAGGATAATAAATACCTCACCTATGTCTTCGCCAACGGGATGAAGCTTCATGTCGGCGAGGGTGGACCAAAATATATGTGCGAGAAGGGTGAAGCGCATCCGCTGCGTGAGTTCAAGGTCCCTCCGGGGCTTCGCTGGTACGAGGATGGCGCCAATTCGCCGATCCAGGATCTGGTGAATTGCGTCATCAGCCGGAAGCGACCGTTCCAGGATGTGGAATATGCGCACAGGACGGCGACGGTGTGTCATCTTGGAAACATCTGCAACAAGCTGAACCGGAAGTTGCAGTGGGATCCCGTGAAGGAGGACTTCATCGGCGACCCGGAGGCCAGCCGGCTGGTTGACAGGCCAAGACGGGGCCCGTGGCAGATCTAGTGAATGCGATGTGAGCTCACAAATAATAATACGGCTGAATAATCATGAATAAAATTGCAACGGTAGTAACTCTTGTTTGCCTCGCGGCGGGAATCTCGTTTGGCGATGTGTGGCAGGACCTGGCGAAGTATAAATACGGTAATGGGAATGCGGTGAATGAAGCGGAACAGCTTCTGCATAAGACACCCGTTTCCCAGCATGGCGCGATCGAGGATTCGCTGATCGCGGTTGTAACGGCAAAGGATGCCACACCGGACGGCAAGGAGTTCGCCTGCCGCATGTTGCAGCAGATCGGGACCGCGAAGTGCATCCCCGCTGTGGCGGGCCTGCTCCATGACGAAGTCCTCTCCGATTACGCCAGGCTTGTATTGGAGCGCATGATTGACCCGAAGGCCGACGAGGCGATGCGGGCTGCCTTGGGGGGCGCCTCTGATAAGGTGAAGATTGGAATTATCGGAAGTCTCGGCGTGCGCCGGGATATCAAGGCGGTTAAGCCGCTGGTTGACCTGACCACCCACGGCGATCCGGCGGTTGCCTCCGCGGCAATCAGCGCGCTTGGCAGGATTGGCGGCACAACGGCCGCGAAATATCTCGGCAAGCTGAAGCCAGCGGAGAGCCTTAAGCCGGTTCACATGACCGCGCTGCTGGATTGTGCCAGCAGCCTGAAGGGATCCGCCGCCCGGAAGCTCTATGACCTTGTCCTTGAGGGCAAGACCTCCCACCGTATCGGAGCCCTGAGCGGGATGCTGGCGGTCGACGAGAAACGGGCGGTCTCCCTGATGGTTGATTTCGTCAAGGGCGATGATCCCCTGATGAGCGACGGCGTGTTGACCCTGGTCTGCGGCGAAAAGAGCGAGTCCCTGACAAAAGCCATGGCCGAACTGCTGGGTAAGCTGCCGGACGAGAAGAAGGCCGCCCTTATCGCGGCTCTCGGGGCACGCGGGGACAAGTCGGCGCTTGCCGGTCTCGCCGGATGCCTGACCAGCACCAATGAGACTGTCCGGAATGCCGCCATTATGGCCTCAAGCCAGATCGGTGATGCCGGGACGGTGAAAATTCTGCTGGGCCTGACGGGTGGTTCGAGGGAAGCCATCGCCAGGATGCCTGGAAGCGGGGTCAATGCGGCGCTCCTCGCGGCACTGGAGGATAAAAAACTCAAGGCCCCGGCAATCCGCGCCCTGGTTGCCAGGAACTGCACTGAGGTGACGCCGTCGTTGTATCGTCTCGTGAATGATGGTGATCCTGAATTGCGGCGACTGGCATGGGACAGCCTTAATTCGATTGCGACGAAGGAAGATATTGCCGGGTTGGCCAAGGCGGCGTTCGCGATCAAGGACGAAGGTGAATTGTCCCGTGCCGTGGCGGTGACGCGGAATGTCTGTTCGCGTACCGGGGACAAGGCCAAGAACTTCGAAGTCTTTCTTCCGTTCTATGACAAAGCGTCGGATAAATCAAAGATGGCCATCATCGAGCTGGTTTCGGTCATCGGCAGCCCCGCCGCCCTTGAGATCGTGAAGAGCGCCATAAAGTCCGGAAATAAGGACATGCATGGTGCGGCGGTGCGGTCGCTGTCGGCGTGGTGCAACAATAGTGCCGCGGGCGACCTTCTTGAGCTGGCGAAAAACGCGCCCGAGCCCGTGGATCGCATTCTTGCGCTCAGGGGCTATATCAGGCTCGCCGGAAGTAGCCCCGATCTGAGCACGGATCAGAGGGGTGAGATGTTCAAGCGGTCTGCTGAACTGGCGACACGCGCCGACGAAAAAAAGATGATTGCCGGCACCCTGCAGAATGCCGGAAACGCCGCTACACTCACCATCGTGAATACATACCTGGATGATCCCGCGGTTCGGGACGACGCAGAACTATCGGCATTGAATATCGTCGAACATCTTCGCAAAAAGGGTCCCGCCGATAAGGTCAAGGAAGTGGCGACCAAGCTTCTGGCCAGCAAGAATCAAAGGACAGCCGAAAAAGCCAGGGCGGTAATCGAAAATATAGGCAAATAAGAGCCAACGATGGTTGCCGGGTAGGAGTCAGGGTCAGCCCCCCCCCGCCGTCAACCATTATTGATATCACTCCGAGCTTGCGACAGCGCCCTGCATCCCGATACACTTCGACAACATGATACGTGATCTGGAATCATTAACCAGCCGAAATTTCGACGTGGTTGTGGTGGGTGGGGGCATCTACGGCGCCGCCGTGGCACGGGAAGCCGCGCTCTGCGGACTTTCCACAGCCCTGATTGAGAAGGCCGATTTCTGCTCGGGCACCTCCGCCAACAGCCTCAAGATCATCCACGGCGGATTGCGCTATCTTCAGCAGCTCGATATCCCGCGCCTGCGCAATTCGGTCGTCGAGCGGCGAGCCCTGCTCCGCACCGCCCCACACCTGGTCCATCCCCTCCCCTGCATGATGCCGACCCAAGGCCACGGCATGAAGGGGCGGGAAGCCATGTTTTTCGGAATGCTGCTCAATGAAATCCTCAGCCTTGACCGGAACCAATTATCCGACCAGGAGAAACACATCCCCCGGGGCAACCTCATCTCCCGCGATGAAACCTGCCGCAGGATCCCAGGCTTGTCCCCGGCCGGCATCACGGGCGGCGCCACTTGGCATGATGCCTATGTGTACAATTCCGAGCGCCTCGTGACCGGCATGATCCAGGGAGCCGTTGACGCCGGCGCGGTTGCCGCCAATTACGTCACCCTGACAGCCTTCCATAAAACCAACGGACGCATCACGGCCATCCGGGCCCGGGATGAACTCACAGGAAACGAATTCGACATCAGCTCACGACTGGTCATCAATACGACCGGCCCCTGGATCAATGACCTGCTGAACCTGCTTGATCGCCGCCCCAGCCCGCCGATGAAGGGGCTTGCCCTGGGCCTGAATTTCGTCCTCCGCCGCCAACTCCTGCCGCAGGCCACCGGCCTGCGCTGCACCAGGAAAACTGGCGGCGGCCAGCGCCTCCTGTTCCTCATGCCGTGGCGCAACCACACCGTTGCCGGAACCTACTACCGGATCCACAAGGGAGCCGCCGATTCCATGGCCGTGACGGAACCGGATATCGAAACCCTGCTCTCCGATTTGACCCTGGCCTATCCCGCGGCTGAATTCAAGCGGGAGGATATCTCCGGCGTCCTCGCCGGCCTCCTGCCGATCAAGCATGAGCGAGCCAGCCACGAGGAACCGGCCCTGGCCAATCATTTCTCGATCATTGACCATGCCCGACAGGACAGCCTCGAAGGCCTGATCACCGTGGTGGGCGTGAAATACACCACCGCCCGGGATGTCGC
>JBAXRC010000169.1:0-5618 GCA_037131415.1 bacterium
CATCGCCTTCCCGATGAACCAGAAGGCCCAGGATTTGATGATGAACGCCCCCAATACGGTGACGGAGAAGCAGCTGAGAGAGCTTCATCTGAAGGTGGATATGCCGAAAGAAAAGAATCCAGAATCCAGAATTCAGAATCCAGAATGAGGAGGAGGGGGGGCATGAATCCAAAATCCAGAATGGAGAACGAGAAATGATGAACTTCCGGCAAGATTTTCGCTGTACTATTCTGAATTCTGAATTCTGAATTCGGGATTCTGCTTATTATGATTCGCACAGGCATAGGCTATGATATTCACCGATTTGCGGCCGGACGGCGGTTGATCCTCGGGGGTGTTGAAATTCCCTCGCCGGAGGGGCTTGATGGCCATTCCGATGCGGATGTGGTCTGCCATGCGCTGGCTGATGCCCTGCTGGGCGCTGTCGCGGATGGGGATATCGGGCAGCATTTCCCCAATACTGATCCGGCCTGGAAGAATGCCGACAGTGTTGAGCTGTTGCGGGCTGTTGTGGGACGGGTGAAGGCGAAGGGCTTTCACGTGGTGAACGTGGATGCCGTGATTACTGCCGAAAAGCCGAAGGTCATGCCTTTTGCGCAACGGATGCGGGAACGATTAGCCCCAGTGCTGGAAGTGACTCTGGATGATGTCTCCATCAAGGCTACCACCATGGAAGGCTTGGGAGCCATAGGCCGGGGCGAAGGCATCGCCGGTATGGCGGTGGCGACGGTGGAGAGGGATGAATCCAGAATCCAGAAGTCAGGATCCAGAAGAAAAACGGAGACTATTTAGCCTTACCGTCAAATATTCGCTTTATTATTCTGGATTCTGGATTCTGGATCCTGAATTCTGTATGATCTCTGAAAATGAATGAAACATCAGCAAGACTCACTGTCCGAGAGGATGGATTAGGCTGGGAGGAGAAGCCTATCAAGGTGGTGGGCAAGGTTCCCGGGTTGTCTCCCGCCGCCGCACTCCGGTGGAACAGTTCCATGTTGAGGTTGAGTCCCCTTCGCGGGCGCTGGTTCCCTTCAGGCGTGTATAAATTCAAAACATGGGAAGAGGAGGCAGCATGGACGAAAGCACAGATCCAGGCGGCGAGCTTGCGCCTGAAGTAGGCGTGCCTGACCTGGTAGCGCTCTGTCGCCTTCTCAATGACGCGGAAGTCCGGTATATGGTTTATGGCGGGCTTGCTTGTCTTCTCCATGGCCATGAGCGCATGACGCGTGACGCTGACCTCTATGTCGGCCCTGACCGTGAGAATATCCGGCGCGCTCTTGCCGCTCTCGGACGCTGGGGGCATGGATATGCATCAGAGCTGACGGTGAACGACGTTATCGAAAATGTTGTCGTGAGAATTGCCGATACGTTTGTGGTGGATGTTGCTGCGGAGGTCTGGAAACTTGATTGGCGGATCGCCTGGAGTCGGCGGAGGATTGCGACCATTGAGGGGGTCGATATTCCCTTTTTATCCCGGCAGGATTTGATCACGAGCAAGCTGACCTATCGAGAGAGGGATCGATGGGACCGGGAAGTTCTGGAGGCCATGAAAGGTTCGGAGCCCGGGCATGCCGTTATTCTGGATTCTGAATCCTGAACCCTGTATCCTTCCTGCTTTCCCATGAAAATTCACAACACATTGACACAGCAACTCGAGGAGCTTGTTCCTCTTGAGGGCAACCGGATCCGGCTCTATACCTGTGGACCGACGGTGTACAACTACGCCCATATCGGGAATTTCCGCGCCTACATTTTCGAGGATCTCCTGCGGCGTGCGATCAAGCGCTTCGGTTACGAGCTGACCCAGGTCATGAACCTGACCGATGTGGATGACAAGACGATTGCCGGCGCAATCAAGGCCGGGATTCCTCTCAACACGTTTACCGCCACCTTCAAGACGGCGTTTTTTGACGATCTCAAGACCCTCAATATCGAGCCGGCGGAACATTACCCCGCCGCCACGGACCATATTCCTGCCATGATTGCCCTGATTCAGAGCCTGCTGGACAAGAAGCATGCCTACCAGTCCGATGACGGCTCGATCTATTTCAGCGTGGCCAGCTTTCCGTCCTACGGGAAACTGGCGCATCTGGACATGGCCGGCATGCGGCCCGGTGCCCGGGTGCAGCATGATGAATACGAGAAGGAGAACGTCGCCGATTTCGCCCTGTGGAAGGCCTGGGACGAAAAGGATGGCGCTGTGGTGTGGGACGCGCCCTGGGGGCGGGGGCGGCCTGGCTGGCACATCGAATGTTCGGCCATGGCAACCCAATATCTGGGAGAGAGTTTTGATCTCCATACGGGTGGCGTGGATAATATTTTCCCGCACCATGAGGATGAAATTGCGCAAAGCGAGTCCGCCAGCGGGAAACCCTATGTTCGGTACTGGATGCACTGTGCCCACCTGGTTGTCGATGGCCGCAAGATGTCCAAATCCCTGGGCAACTTCTATACCCTGCGGGATGTCTTGTCCCGAGGCTTCACCGGGCGTGAAACCCGATATGGGCTCATGGCCGGGCATTATCGCCAATCCCTCAATTTCTCTTTCGATGCCTTGACGGCCGCCCGGAGCGCCCTCCAGCGTCTGGATGAGTTCCAGGATCGGCTGACCCAGGTGTCGGGGGATAGCGTTGGAGGCAACACCCTGCCTGACTGGGCTGACGCGGCCCGTCTGAAATTCGATGCCGGCCTGGCCGATGACCTGAACATTTCCGAGTCCCTGGCGGCTTTATTCGACATGGTGCATGCCGGGAACCGGGCTATGGATGGCAAGGCCCTGGCGCGCGAACAGGCGGCCTCTGTCCGTTCCCTGCTTGCTTCGCTCGACAAGGTGCTGGGATTCCTTGAAAAGCCCCGTGAGGAGATTCCTGCCGGGGCCCTGAAGCTGCTGGAACTCCGGCAAGAGGCCCGCCGGACCAGGAACTGGGCGGAATCGGACCGGGTGCGGGACGAGCTGGCGGTTCAGGGCTGGCTGATCCAGGACACCCCGCAGGGGGCGAAGCTGAAGAGGAAGTAAAGCGTAATACGGAATTCAGAATCCAGGAGACAGAATCCAGAATATGATAGAGGAAGGCATGGCTTTGGGACAATATTTCCACTGCAATATTCTGGGTTCTGGATTCTGACTTCTGGATTCATTTTTCAATAAAGTATTCAATCATGAGACTACCTGGACATTTCATAACTTTCGAGGGGCCGGAAGGCGGTGGGAAATCAACCCATATCCGCCGGCTTGCAGAGCGGCTCACGGGGCTTGGGCATGAGGTTTTGCTGACCCGGGAACCGGGCGGGACGCCCACAGGAGAGGCGATCCGCGGCATCCTCCAGCATGAGCATGCCGGGGAAGCTATTTGTCCCGAGGCGGAACTGTTGCTGTTTGAAGCCAGTCGTGCCCAGTTGGTCCGGACAGTCATCCTGCCCGCGCTGCAAAAGGGGATCTGGGTGTTGTGCGACCGGTTTGCCGATTCCACGACGGCCTATCAGGGATACGGGCGCGGGTTCAACCTGGATACCATTCTTGCCCTGAACCAGCATGCCATGGGGGATTGCGTGCCTGATTTGACGTTGCTGATGGATATTGAGGTCCACGCCGGTCGTGCCCGTTTGGCGGAGCGGAATCTTGCCCTGAACACCACGAGCGACCGTATTGAACGGGAGGCGGTGGAATTTCATGAGCGCGTCCGTGCCGGATTCCTCGCCCTGTCCAAACGCTGGCCAGATCGCATCAAGGTCATTGATGTCATGCGGGAGAAGGACGAGGTTGCAGCGGATATCTGGAAGCACATTCAAGGATTGAATCCAGAATCCAGAATCCAGAATTCAGAATCGATACGGTGAATCCCATGACTTACGGCTTCAAATTCACAGTCTTACTTCTTACTTCTTACTTCTGGATTCTGGATTCTTGAGTTACTACCATGTCCACTGAAAGTACATTGTCAGGCGCCTTGTCCTCCTTCGATGCCGCCTTGGCGGCCGGGCGGGTCGCGCAGGCCTATCTGGTGGTCGGAAACCTTCGTGAGGAAGGTTTGCCCTTTGCCGAGCAGGCGCTCATGCGGCTGTTCTGCGAGGGGATGATGAAGCCCTGCGGGGATTGTCCCGCCTGTGTCCGGATCCGGGAGCACAAGCATGTGGACGTGGCCTGGATTGAGCCGGAAAAGAAATCACGGGTGGTGGGGATCGACCGGATCCGTGACTTGCAGGGCATGATCTACCAGACCTCTTACAGCGGCGGCTGGAAGGCGGTGGTGATGTCCGCGGCGGATCGTCTGGGCGAGGATGCCTCGAATGCCTTTTTAAAGACACTGGAGGAGCCACCCCCGCGCAGTATTTATTTTCTCCTGACGGAATCGCCCCAGGCGGTCATGGCCACGATTCTTTCACGTTGCCAACGCATCATCCTTTCCACGGAGCCGGAGCGGCTTCCTGAGCCCTGGCGGGCGGAGCTGCTTGAACTCTTGTCCGAGCCCCTGGCGGGCGGGCTGATGGGCCGGTTGATCCGAGGCAAGAAACTGGAAGCGCTTCTTGCCGGCATGAAGAAAGAGGTCGAGAAGGAGGAGACGGTCCGGTTCCGCGAGGAGCAGGAGGCGCTCCGCAATCCCGATGACCGGAAAAGCCAGAAGGGGGATGAGGAGGTTCTGGCGGCCCGGATCGAGGCGCGGTTCAGGGCGTTACGCTCCATGGTGCTGCGCATGATGCTGTTCTGGTACCGGGACCTGTTGGTGCTGGTTTGCGGTGCGGAAGTCTCCCAGCTCCGCCATCCGGATCAGGCGGGCCTCCTGCAAAGCATTGCCCGGGGCCTTTGCTATGGCGATGCGCTTGCCAATCTGAGGATTGTGGAAGGGATGGACCGCCAGTTCGAGCGAAACCTGCCCATGGAGACGGTGATCACCGGCGCCATGAATGGCCTCAGCGCGTAGAAATCAAGCAGTCAGGAGCGAGGAGTCAGGATACAGAATAAATTGCGAGAAAATTGAGGGAAATGGGCAAATGATTCACTCTGGTGTTCTGAATTCTGAATTCTGGCTTCTGGCTTCTGTATTTTGTAGTCTCACTCGCCATGTACCGTTCAGTTGAAATACGGCTTGAAGATGACTCGCTGGTGAATGCGTTCAGTCCTGCGGAACTGGGGATTCACAAGGGGGATCTGTGCGTGGTGGAATGCAACCGCGTGCCGGAATACGGGCAGGTGGTGCACCTCCAGGATTGTGAGGGCGACCTGCCGCCGCGGAGCGCCGGGCCGGCGGTGATTCGCCGGGCTACCCTGCAGGACCAGTCCCGGGCCCACGAAAACGCGATGATCGGGCGGATGAACGCGAAGACCGTCCACAAGCGTGTGGATGAGCACAAATTGCCGGTTCATATCGTTCAGGTCCGGTATAGTTTTGACCGGTCCGTGCTCCATATCACCTACACCTCGGAAGACCGTGTCGAATACGCCGAGTTCGTCAAGGCGCTGGCAGGTGAATTCAGGGTGCGGATTGAGATGAAGTCCCTCGGCATCCGGGATGCCGCCCGGCTGGCCGGCGGGATGGCCGTCTGCGGACGCCCCCTCTGCTGTCGTGAGTGGCTGAAGGACTTTGAAGTGGTCAGCGTCAAGATGGCGAAGACCCAGGGGC
>JBAXRC010000170.1:0-5613 GCA_037131415.1 bacterium
CCAGAGCGGCATCCTTCTCAATATACTTGCGATATTCATCCAGCGTCGTCGCGCCGATGCATTGAAGCTCCCCGCGCGCCAGGGCCGGCTTGATGATGTTGGAGGCATCCATCGTGCCCTCGGCGGATCCCGCACCGACAATGGTGTGAATCTCGTCCACAAACAGGATGACATTGCCCGTCCGGCGAATCTCATCCATCACCGCCTTGATACGCTCCTCGAACTGCCCGCGATACTTGGTTCCGGCAATCATCAGCGCAAGATCCAAGGCGATAACCCGCCGATTTCGGAGAATCTCCGGAACCAGTCCGGCCGTGATCGCCTGGGCCAGCCCCTCGACAATCGCTGTCTTGCCAACCCCCGCATCCCCCAGCAGAACGGCATTGTTCTTGGTCCGCCGGCACAGGATCTGGATACACCGCTCCAGCTCGCCCTCCCGCCCGATCATGGGATCCAACCCGCCCTTGCGGGCCAGCTCGGTGAGATCGCGTCCGAAGGCGTTTAGAGCGGGCGTCTTTGATTTCTCCCCCTGCTGCGCTGGCGAGGGCGGCTTGGTCTTGGGATCGGGAATCGCCTTGTCGTTGGGTTCGTAATTCGGATCAAGCTCCTTCATGACCTCCTCGCGGGTCGTGTCCGGATCCACATTGAGGTTCCGGAGCACCTGGGCGGCAACACCTTCCCCCTCCCGCAGCAACCCCAGCAGGATATGCTCGGTACCAACGTAAGTATGCCCCAGGGAACGGGCCTCCGCCGCCGCCAGCTGGAGCACTTTCTTGGCACGGGGCGTGAACGGGACATTACCCGAGGTCTTGGTTTCCGGACCCTGTCCAACCGCCTTCTCCACCTCAAGGCGAAGACTGTCCAGCGAAACGCCCATGCGCTCAAGCACCGTGACCGCCACCCCCTGCCCCAGGGCAAGCAACCCCAGAAGAATATGCTCAGTCCCCACATAGGCGTGATTGAACCGGTCGGCCTCCGCCCTCGCCAGGGTGATCACTTCCCGCGCACGCGGCGTGTAGTTTCCAGAATTATCCATAAATCTCCTTCAAAAAATCACGCTTTTACAGTGCTGCCTGCCGGACGGTCTCCCCGACCAGCCGTGCCCGCACCTGATCCCGCTCATCAGGCGGAATTGTCCGGCCCTCCGACTTCTGAAGATGGCCCGGCATCGCCAGCAAAATCAGCCGGTTCACCCCGGCA
Source organism: bacterium (assembly GCA_037131415.1). Taxonomy (GTDB): domain Bacteria; phylum Verrucomicrobiota; class Kiritimatiellia; order CAIKKV01; family CAITUY01; genus JAABPW01. The sequence goes on from JBAXRC010000170.1 coordinate 1,201, forward strand.
ATATCCAATCCCTTGATCATACCTATCTCACACCCCAAACGCAACGCGGACAACAAGTCCAGCGCCTCCTGCGATACCAGGAGCCGTGCATGGCGAAGCACCCCGTAGGCGCGCCCCACATAATCCTCAACCATCGGCCGGCGCTGCTCCAGCAGCCGCGCCCTGGCATTGGACTCATGCTGGGCAACCTCCCCCACAATCTGGATCAGGCGCTCAATGATCACGGACTCGGACTCGCCCAGGGTCGTCTGGTTGGAAATCTGGAACATGTTGCCCGACGCCTCGGTACCCTCACCCTGGAGCCCCCTCACCGCCAGGCCGATCTTGGTCAGGCCCTTGATGATGGGGTCGAGTTCCCGGATCAGCCGGAGCCCGGGCAGATGCACCATCACGCTCGCCCTCAGGCCGGTCCCGACATTGGTTGGACAGGAGGTCAGATACCCAAGTGTTGCGGAAAAGGCGAAGGGGACACGCTTCTCCAGTTCGTTGTCCAGCGTGCTGATCTCCTCCCACAGGGCGGGCAACTGGAACCCCGGCCGCATCGCCTGCAACCGCAGGTGATCCTCCTCGTTAACCATCACGCCCAACGCCTCGTCCTGCCGGATCACCACACCGCTGCCCCGCGACTTCCGGGCCAGGTCATGACTGATCAGGTGCCGCTCGCGGAGAAATTCGCGATCCATCGGGGACAACTCCGCCATGTCCAGCGACAGGCAAGGAGCAAGGCAGGGCAACGCGCCGAGCGTGTCCCAGACCCGCGCCTGGATCCGGACGCATTCCTCCTCGCCGGCCCAACCGGGAAAGGCCACCCCTTCAAGATTGCGGGCCAGCCGGATGCGACTGCTGACAATGATGCCCGATAACGGATCGGATCCCGCGGGGGAGGCCAGCCAGGATCCCTCATTTTTCAGGAGTTCATCCAGTACCATGCTCGGCCTCCCGGAGCCGATCCCTCAGGACGGCGGCTTCCTCATATTTTTCAAGGCGAATCGCCTCCTCCAACTGCTTCCGGATCGCATCGCAACGGGCAACCTTTTCCTGCCCTTCACGCCGCCCCTCGGGAATCTTTCCACAATGACGGGAACCCTTGTGCATGGCGGCAAGCATCGGCCCCAGTTCCGCCTCAAAGGTCTCATAGCAGCGCGGGCACCCAAGCCGGGCGGTTTTCTTGAAATCGACGCCACGCATGTGGCAGTGGGGACAACTCTTCCCGCCAGCGGTTCCATCGCCCGGGAAAGAGGGCTCTTCCGCCCCCATCCCGAACAGAATCTCCGGAATGGACATGACGCTCTGCACGTTCATGCCGCTCTCCTCGGCGCATCCCTCACACAGGTGAAGCTCACGGGACTGCCCGTTGATCATCTGCGTCAGATGGATGGTCGCCTCATGTTGCTGGCAACACTCACAAAGCATGGGCACTCCCGGATTTACACAATCGGAGTGCCGTTCGAAGAGGCAAAGCGATTGAAGGTTTTGGCCAGCTGACGCGTCACCGGACCGGGCGTTCCGCTCCCTATGCTGCGCCGGTCAATCTTGACCACGGGAATCACCTCGGCGGCCGTCCCTGTCAGAAAAACCTCATCGGCCGTGTACAATTCATAACGGGTCATCACATCCTCACGGACGTCCATGCCCGCTTCAGCCGCCAGTTTCATGACCACGTTCCGGGTAATGCCCTCCAGCGTTCCGCACCATGTCGGCGGAGTGAGCAGGGTGTTTCCACGGATCACAAAGATATTGTCACCCGTCGCCTCGGCCACGAATCCCTGCGGATTCAGCATCACCGCCTCCATGCAACCGGAATTGATCGCCTCAATCTTGGCCAGGATGTTGTTGAGGTAGTTCAGGCTCTTGATCTGCGGATTCACCGATTCCGTATGATTGCGAATCGTTCCCACGGTGACAATCGAAAGGCCTTCATTGTACAACTTTTTCGGATAAAGCTGGATGGATCCGGCAATGATAATGATCTGCGGTGTGGCGCAGGTGTAGGGATTCAGCCCCAGCGATCCCACTCCCCGGGTAACAACCAGCCGGATATAACCGTTCATGACGCGATTGGCCTTGCACGTCCTGACAACGGCCTTGGCCACCCCGGCCTGCGTCATCGGAATTTTAAGGTCGATCGCCTTGGCGGAACGAAAGAGCCGCACAATATGCTCATCCAGCATGAACACCCTGCCGTTATAGGACCGGATTCCCTCGAAGACGCCGTCCCCGTAAAGCAGCCCATGATCAAACACCGAAACTTTGGCCGCCTTCTCAGGAACCAACTTCCCATTCATATAGATCTTCACAGGATCCTCCCGATTTTAATGCCGAATACGTTGCACCGGAAGGAGTTACGAAACCCAAAGACGACTCCTCCCTAATTCCGGCGTTATGCGGCAAAACTTGTACCTATCCCCCGCCCTCCAGTCAATGCAGTTCTGCGCCGACCCTTAATGCTTGAAACAGCGTTGCCCGGTGAAGACCATGGCGGCCTGGGCCTCGTTGCAAGCTTCGATGACTTCAAAGTCGCGGTCGGAACCTCCGGGTTGTATGACTGACGTAACGCCCTCGCGCAAGCCGACCTCCACGCCGTCCCGGAACGGGAAGAATGCGTCGGACACCATGCAGGAACCGATCAGTCCGCCCTTTTGCTCCGCCGTCTCCTCATCAATCGCCAAGCGCTTCGAGTCGTCCGCCAGGGTATTGAAGGGAATCCCATGCCGCCCCCAGCAGATCCGGTCGGCCAGGTTCCTGTACGCCTTGTCACGGGCATACTGGGCCATCCCCACGCGATCCTGTCCGCCGGCGCCAATGCTCACGGTCACCCCGTCCTTGACATACAGGACGGAATTGCTGGTCACTCCGCATTCCACAAGCCAGCCGAACAACATGTCGGAAATCTCCGTCTCCGTGGGCAACCGGTTGATCCGGTATTCCTTCCCCTTGTAAACGGCCTGGGCAGGCAACAGGTCGGCCTTGGATTTTGTCTGAGGGACGAATGATGTCTGGACCACCAGCCCGCCGTCCATCAGGGACTTCATATCGACCACCATGTTACCCGCGAATTCCTTCAGTTTGGCCATGGCGCCGATGCGCATGACGCGCAGGTTTTTCTTCTTGGCAAAAAGCTCCATTGCTCCCGCCCCGAACTCGGGGGCCAGAACGACCTCTGCATAATTCTCCGTAATCAGGGCGGCGGTGTCACGGTCCACTTCCCGGTTCAAGGCAATGGCCCCGCCAAAGGCCGCCACGCGATCAGCCATGTTGGCCTTCCGATAGGCCTCGGCCAAAGTCGATGCGCGCGCCGCACCACAGGGATTGTTATGCTTCACAATCACCGCACAGGGCTCATCCATCAGGTACCGGAGGATGTTCAAGGCATTGTCGGCATCCGTGATATTCGTCTTGCCGGGATGCTTCCCCGACTGGAGCAGTTCCACATCCGAGGCGAGATGCCGGCCGGGCTGGATGCAGGTAACCTCGCCCAATTTCAGGTTCCCCCCCGACAGCTTGTACAACGCCGCCTCCTGCCCCGGGTTCTCCCCGTAGCGGAGCCCCTTCCGGACCCCGTCAATCAGCCAGGACTCCTTCTCATAGCTCAGCGTCTGGCGCCGTCCATCATCCTCGATGAAACTGATTTCCATCCGGGGAGGAAAATGATCATCCATGATCGTCTTGTACGCCGCCTTGAAATCCTGGATCGCCATGACTGGTCCGCCTTTCTTGAGCTGTATTATAAAACATCACCTTATCGAACTCCCTTTTCAAATTCAAAGAAATACGACAGCAGACGCGAAAAGCATTTCCTTGTATATTGATTATCCCCGCCTTGTTTGATAGAACTCCTTCATGACACCCGCGATTGACATTCGGGGCCTGAGCGTATCCTTCCCGTCACGGGCAGGAACGATCCACGCCCTTCAGGATCTCACCCTTTCGGTCACGCCCGGAACCGTATTCGGGTTCCTGGGGCCCAACGGCGCAGGAAAAACCACAACCATCCAGGTCCTGCTTGGCTTCCAGGATGCCACGTCGGGTACGGCCTCCCTTTTCGGTCACCCCGTTACCAACACGATCGCCCGCGGAAAAATCGGGTATCTATCCGAAAATCCGGACACCTACAATTTCCTCACTGGCCGGGAACTCCTCACCATGGCCGGACGCCTGTTCAGCCTGCCCTCCTCCGAAATCAAAAGGCGCACCTCCGAGCTATTGGCCGAAACCGGACTCACGGAAGCCGCTGACCGCCGTATCGCCACCTATTCCCGCGGCATGCGCCAGCGGATCTGCATGGCCCAGGCCCTCATCAACGACCCTGAACTCCTGATCCTCGACGAACCGACAGGCGGGCACGACCCCCTGGGCCGGCGGGACATCCGGCGCATCATTGCCTCCCGCAAGGAAGCGGGGAAAACCATATTC
>JBAXRC010000171.1:0-5570 GCA_037131415.1 bacterium
GATCCATGACCGGGAATTGTTCCGGATTCTGGCCGATCTTAATCATGTCCGCCGCATGTGGACCCAGGGGGAAAAGGGGAATACCACCCTCGCTCTCCGACGAGTGGGGCGCGCCTTGTTTGTCCCCAAGCCGCCGGAAAGGGATTTTGAGACGATTCTGGAGATCGAGGCCCGGTATGGGTTCCGGTCAACTTTCTTTGTGTTGCACGATCCCTATTGGAGCCGCCAGGGGCCCCGCTACACCCTGCAATCCGCCGCGTTGCATAGGATCATCAGGATGATTCAGGCGGCGGGGTGCGAGGTGGGACTCCATGGCGGATATTACCGGTTCAACCAGCCCGCCTTGTATCGGGAGAGCCGACTGGCCTTGCAGGAGGCTCTCGGTGTCGACGCCGTGGGCATCCGTAACCATTTACTGCGGTTTTCGTTTCCGGAAACCTGGCCGGCCCAGGAAGCCGCCGGGTTCAAGTATGATGCCACCTTCGGATATCCCGATCAGCTCGGCCCGCGCGATGGCCGCATGTTTCCCTTCCTCTCCTCCACCTTCTCGCCAACCTCTTCTTCAAAACTAACAACCAACGACCAACGACCAACCACCAACCACCAACCACCATCCCTCCTCGTCCTCCCGCTCACCGTTATGGATGTCACCCTGTTCCGGAGTCTGGGGTTGACCGGCCCGCAGGCGCTGGACGCGGCCTGGGGTGCCATTAATCCGGTGATCCAGGCAGGCGGCCTGGTCTCCCTGTTATGGCATAACAACTACTTCAACGAGCCCGAATACCGCGATTGGCAGTGGGTATACGAACAACTGTTGTCCAGGCTCGCAGCCCTGAAACCCTGGTGCGGAACGGGGAAGGAGATTGTTGGTTGTTGGTCGTGAGTTGTTGGTTGTTGGTTGTTGGTTGTTGAGTAAGGCTTTAATAATGATATTTTAGAAGAAATCAATCAACAACGAGCGACCAACAACCAACAACCAACAATTCCTGTAAGAACGAACGATGATTCCACTGTTCTCCATTTTGATTCTCGCGAGCTTCGCGGCGGTATTTCTTCTCAGCAAGTGCCTCTTCCTTGCCCCATATCGACCGGGCTGGTTGATGCTGCTGGCCAATCTGGCCTATGAAGTCGCTGAACGGAAGTTGCATTGTGGGCGCAACCTGCTTGACGCCATCCTGTTTCCGCTATTGGTCGCGGGGTTCGTGTTGTCGGCAGGCCCCCTTCTGGCGGCCGGTATGGCAATCCTTCTTGCTGGTGCCTGGGTGAGTGCTCTGCTGGTGGAGGCAAAAAGCCGTTCTGGAATTTCCGCGCGGCAGTATGCCCCTCTCAAGGGGAAGGTGCCGGTGCCGATTCCCAGACTCATTGTGACGATTCGGGGACCTGTCCTGGAGCGGAGCCAGGATGGCTATGAACTTGGCGACTGGCCTGAGGGACTGGAGCAGGACTTCGATGTCATGGTGCTGAACCCGGGCCCTATCCATCCTCAACTCCCCCTGCTTATCACGATTTCCACTTCCAACGACCCTATCGCGCTGTCCATCACCGGCAACGACCAGGGCCCGTGTCCTGAGCCCGGCGAAATCGTCGTAAGGCGTTTCCAGCTCAAGGCGGCCAGGCGCGGGACCGGCGGGGAGGTGATCATTCGTGTTGTCCATGGGGACTTCTCCTATCAGCGCCGTCTCCGCATGGGGGAAATTACCAGCCCGGACTCCCTGATCCAGTCGGCGGTCATCCAGCGCTGGAAGCACGGGGCCAATGCCGCCTTTGTCTGGCGCGGGGACCAGGATCTGTATGATCCAGCCACATTCCAGTCTGAAGAGGGGTTGCGAGTGTCGCTCGGATTGGCCCGCCGGTTCCGAATGCCCTCCAGCCTCATGCTTTCAGCGCGACTCAGTCTTGTCCAGGAGGAGCACCGGGCTTTCTGCAATCACTACGGATGGGATCGCAAAACAGGGGACATCCCCGGGTTTATCCGTTTCCTCCGGGATGAAATTGACAAGGCCCCGGAGCAGGAATGGCCCACCGGAACGGGACGTCCGTTTTCGGCCGAAATCGGCAACCACCTCTATCTTCACTACGGAACCCATGCGGCGGCGGACGCTTCAAACGGCTGGAAAAGTCATGCCCGCACCGGTGAGGGACGATACCCCTGGTTGAGCCAGTATCCGGCCGATTCCTTTGTTGAACAGCGCGACAATGCCGTGAAAGGCAGCCAGGTCCTGGAGTCAACCATTGGTGTCAAGCCCGTCAGTTACACGATTCCCAGCGATATCTGGGATGCCCACACCGCCCGGGCGATGGAGGCGGCAGGCCTGGAGGTCGGCTCCGAGACCGATGCCCCGAAATCGGCAAAGCTGCTTTGCCTTCCCGCGCCTCACCATCCTCAGGGGTGCGAGCGGTTTGTGGAACTGACGCGCATGCATCCGCGCGATCCCGAAAATGCCTGTCAATTGGCGATGCTCAAGTACTGGGTCGGGGCGGCACGGCGCTCCCGGCGGGCATTCGTTTTCCTGGCGCATCATCACCTGGCTCTTTACCAGGGGAACATCTGCTGCAGCCTGACCGAGGAACTCCTGCGTCATGTCCTGGCTGACCAGGAGGGCGATATATATGCGGGCACCCTCACTTCCGTGGGCCGGTACTGGCGCGATGTGCTGAGCGAGCGAACCCGCTGTGTCAAGGTTACCCTGGACGGGAACCGCGTGATCGTCGCGAACTCAGGGTCGCGGACACTGTCGGCCCTGCCGCTTGAGTTAACACTTGCCGGCGGCAGAAAACATGTGCGCCTGGTCACCGTTCCGGCAGCGGCGTCGTTGGTCATTAAGTAAAGTTTCAACAATGAAAATTAAGGAAAAATCAATTAACAACCAACAACCAACAACCAACAATACTGTGCTCCTTCTCGGCGCGGATGAAAACGAGTGCCTGCCGATTCTGGCGAGCCTGCACCGGCATGGTGTTCCCGTTACCGCCGCGGCGCCAAGGCGGTTGAGCATGGGGCATTTCTCGCGGTATCCGTCCGGGAGGCTGATCTCCCCGGATCCCAACAAGGAGCCGGAGCTTTTTATCAATTGGGTTGAACAGACCGTTAAGGGGGGCCAGTATGCAGTGACCATGGTCTGTGGTGAAACCGCCACCTGGCTGCTGGCAAGTGCCCGTACTCGGCTGGAACCTTATACGCGAATTCCTCTTGTGGATGTCTCGCGGTTCTATATCTGCCGTGATAAGTCGAAGACGATGAAGGAGGCGGAACGGCTGGGCATCCCGATCCCCAGGACCTATTACCCGGACGACGTGGGGATCGAAGCCGTTGCACAGGCCATTCCGGCCTATCCCGTGGTGCTGAAGCCCTGCATCAGCAACGGGGCGCGAGGCATCAGCTACCCGAAGGACGCGGCTGAGTTGACCGCTCTCTATCATGCCACCCGAGCGGAGTATAAAAATTGCATTGTCCAGGAATTCATCCCTCATTCCGGCATGCAATACAAGGCCGAGATCCTGCTGGATGCCAATCAGGATATCCTTGCCGGCGGAGTCTATGACAAGCCGCGTTTTTATCCTCCCACCGGCGGCTCCAGCACGCTGAATTCCACGGTGGATCGCCAGGATATCCTGGATCTTGGAATCCGCTATCTCCAGGGCATCGGCTGGTATGGGATGGGCGACTGCGATTTCATTGTGGATCCCCGCGACAACACCCCGAAGTTGATGGAGGTGAACCCCCGATTTACCCGGAGCATCAAGATCCTGGTCAGCGCTGGCCTTGATTTCCCGTACCTGCTTTACCGCCTGGCCCTCGGGTTGCCCGTGGACCCACAGTTCAATTATACGAACGGGCTATACCTGCGTTATTTCCTGAGCGATTGCGTCTGGTTCCTGCGCTCGCCCAACCGGTTCAAGGCCCGCCCCTCGTTCTTCTGGTTCTTTGGACGCAACCTGAAGGACGAAATCTTCTCCTGGGCCGATCCCGCCCCCTCGATTGCCTTCCTCATCGTCTACGTCTCGCGTCTGTTTAACAAAAAAACCCGACAATCCATGTTGAGAAGCCGATAGTCATTAATTGTTGGTCGCTAGTCGTTGATCGGCCAATAATCAACAATCAACAACGAACGACCAACAACCAACAACTCATGCATCTCCTCTACATCCACCAGTTCTTCGCGGGGCCAGACGCGCCTGGACCGGCCCAGCCACGCAATCTGGTCCGGCTGCTTGCGGAGCGGGGGCATCATGTGGAAGTGGTTGCCTGTGATTTCAACGCCTACAATGAGCAGGATGAGCCTGAGGAGTCCTACACGACTCCGGCGGGCGGTGTCGTGCGGGTTCATCGCCTGCGCACGCCAAGGGGCCTGAGGGCGAGCCTGATCAGTCGCCTCCGGAGTTACGGGCGTTTTGCCTGGGCGGCTTATCGCTTCGGAAGGCGCATGCCGGCGCCGGATGTCGTGATGACCAGCATCCAGCCCTTGTTCGGCGGGTACGCCGCCTTGCGACTGGCTCGCCGGTGGGGAAAGCCCTTTTTGCTGGAGATCAGGGATTTATGGCCCGACGCCCTCATCGTCAAGAAAGCGATTGCCCCCTGGCAGGCGGCACCGCTCCAGGCCATGGCGAAGTCCCTGTATTTTGGAGCCGACCGCATCGTCTGCCTCACCCCGGGACTCAAGACGGAAATCCTCAAGAAAGGGGTTCCTGCCGACCGGGTGGACTTGTTCTCGAACGGATTTGAAGCCAGCACTTTCCAGTTGGAGCCCGGGACGAGGGAGCGGATCCGCCACCAGTACGGCTGGGACAACCAGTTTGTGGCGGTCTACACGGGAACCCATACTGAAGTCACCGCCATCGATGTGATCGTTCACGCGGCGGCCGCCCTGCGGGGGCGCCGTGATATCCGGATCGATCTGTTTGGCTCGGGTCAAAGCAAGGCCGGCGCCATGGCGTTGGCGAAAACCCTCGGACAGGATAACATTCATTTCCATGATCCCGTCCCGAAATCAATGATCCCCTCGATCCTGTCGGGTGCCGATGCCGGGGTTATGACGCTGTTCCGAAGCCCGCTGATTCATATCTATTTTGAAAACAAGTTCATCGATTACATGGGGGCGCGCCTGCCGATCCTCGCCGCCATGGAAGGCGTGCAGGCTGAACTGATCACGCGTTGCGGTGCCGGGAAAGTGGTGCCCGCGTTCGATCACGAAGGGTTGGCGAAGACCATTGCGGATGCGGCTGATGACCCGGGGCGATGCCGGGAAATGGGTGCGGCCGGCTATCGTTTCATCAGCACCAGGATCGTCCAAGGGGAAATCCTGAACCGCTACGCCGATGTCCTTGAAGCCCTGGGGCGGGGCGAAGTCGACCAGGTTCCGACATGGGATCCGTTTGAGTAAAAGGTTAGTTGTTGGTCGTTGATTGTTAAGGTGGTTCATAGTTGACGGGAATTACGACTAACGATTAACGACAAACGACCAACCACCAACAAATCTTATGAATATCATTGTGGCATTACTGGGGTGTTTTCTTCTGGCGCTGGTCGGGACGGCGCGTCTTCTTTTCCTGGCGCGTGGGCGGGCTGGGTG
>JBAXRC010000172.1:0-5558 GCA_037131415.1 bacterium
GCGCGTGGTGAAAAAGGACAATAGAAGGAATCCATAAGTCTCCCGCCCATAATTCTTGTCCCATGATTAAGGCTTTCTATTTCTTCCTCGATTCCGAGATCCGGCGGTCCGTCGTGCAGGGCGGGCTGGATTGCCCGGGTGCCGACTACATGCTCTACGGGGCCAACCGTCTCCCGGAACACGGCATCGAAGTTCGGCACAACCTGGAAGCAAGCGCACCCCGGCCCTCCCGCTGGGACTCCCGCTTCGCCTGGCTCGCCGACCGCCTGATCCGGCTGATCGGCGGCTCGAGTGGCGATTTCCAGACGGTCCTGAAGGAGCGACGGCGCTTGCGCGATGCGGATATCATCGTATCGACCGTGGATAACGTGGGCGTTCCCCTGGTGTGGCTGAATGCACTCGGAGTGCTTCGACGCCCGCTGCTCTATGTCAGCATCGGGTTGCCGGAGAGGATCGCCGCCATCAAGTCACCCCTCACCCGCGCGCTCTACCGGCGCCTCTACCGCAGCGTCCCCCGCTTCGTGACCTATGGCTGGGAGGAGGCGTTCCGCCTGCGCGGGTGGCTTGGACTCCCCCCCGACAGCGACCGGGTGGTATTCATCCCCTTCGGAGTGGATCACCAGGTCTTTACCCCGCGGCACGGCACCATCGCGGATACCGATGTGCTCTCCGTGGGCGCCGACATGCAGCGGGACTTCAAGACGCTCCTTCTCGTGGCCAAGGAACTGCCGTCGGTGTCCTTCCGGATCATCACCTCGTCCCGCCACGCAGCGACCTTTGGAACCGTTCCTGCCAACGTGGACGTCCGAACCAATGCTCCCTTCGCGGAGATTGGCGCCAATCTGGCATCGGCCCGGGTTATTGCCCTGCCCTGCCACGAGAACACCTACTCCAGCGGTACCACCACCCTGCTCCAGGCCATGTCCATGGCCAAGGCGGTCGTGGTCAGCCGCACCGGTGCCATCCGCGACGGCTATCAGCTCGAGGACAACGTCAACTGCCGGCTCGTCACCCCCGGTTCGGTTCCGGAACTGTCCGCCGCCCTCCAAGCCCTCTTGGCCAGTCCCGCCATTCAGGCAGACCTCGGCATCGCCGCACGACAGACCGTCGAATCCCATCTCACCTGGACCCATTACGTGGCGCGCTTCGCGAAACTCCTGTCATGAAAATCCAAATTTTCGAACCTGAACTGATTTCACGCAAGGGCTTCAACGGCTTCTACGGCTTCTTCCTTTCCGCCCTGACCCGCTTCAAGGGGGCAAAGCCGACAAACGAGCCGCGCCCCCTGCCCCGGCTCACCCAGCCACGGGAACACGAGAGCGCCTGGATCCGGGTGGATGGACAACTCGTGTTCTTCGACATGAGCGACCATGTCTTCTTTTATGACATCGAGGCGCTCAAACGCTGCGATGTATACTTCAAGGCCAACCTGAACTGGCCCGTCACTGACCGTGTGCTGGCGAAGGCGGGGGAAATCGACCAGCGCGGCAAGATCGTCCCCTTCATGTTCTTCGCCGACCAACTCGACCGGTACCCCGCGCGCCGGGCCTGGAATTCATTCTGGCGCGGCAAGCGGCGCGCCTTTGAAGTTTGTCATGTCACCGGGGTATACATGAACCCGATCCAGGAGGGGGCTCCCTCCATTTTCGCCACGCCCGACACCCCCGTCACGCCGGCCAACTATCATTTCTGGGTCCGCTACCACACCCAGCAGGCCTTGAAACAAGCCGGGATCAGCGGGTGCTACCGGCTCACCAGCCGGGCGGACAAATCGCTTGAAGATCACAACACCGTCTTCCACAACATGAGCCAGCGTGATTTTTCGCGCCGGATCTTCGACGCCAGGATGACAGTGGTCAACACGCTCCCCCATGCCGTGCTGCCCTGGAAAGCCACGGAAAGTCTCGCCATGGGACGGCCGCTGGTGCTTGATACCGCCCCCCTCATTGAAATCCCCGCCCCCTTCGCCCTGGTGAAAGGCTCGCACTACCTGGAACTCTTCCCGGGACTTGGTGATTTTGATCCCGCCGCCCCGCTCGACGACCCGGCCAGCTATCGCATCCTGACCCGCCTGACACCCGCCACTCTCCTTGAACGCGCCACCTGGCTCAAATCGGAGTTGGCGGATCAAGATCGCATTGAGGCCATGACTGAAGCCGCCAACCGTTATGCCCGCGAAATCCTGACCAAGCCGGTCGTTGCAGACTACATCTGCGACCAGATCAAGACACACTTCAACTAAACCATGTTTCATCCATTTTCCATCGTGCGGACGGTAAGGCGAAGACTGGCGCTCAAGATTGACCTTGCCCGGGCCCGGCAGCGTGAGTCCGATATTTCGATCTTTCATGAATTTGCCCCTCCTCCGGCGGGCGGAGGCCACCAGTTTATGCGGGCATTATGGGTCGAGCTGGAAAGACGGGGGTTCAGGGTCCAGGGAAACTCAACTTCCCCGACGACTCGCGCCTGTCTCTTCAACTCCTTCAATTTTGATGCTGAGCGACTAAAAGCATTCCGTCGCCCGGGTTGTCGCATGGTACACCGTGTCGATGGCCCCATCGGCGTCTACCGTGGTTTCGATGATGGCACCGATGCCCGCATTGCCACCATCAACCGGGAATTCGCTGATGCCACGATATTCCAGTCACACTACAGCCTGCAAAAACATCAGGAACTCGGACTGACATTCAAGTCGCCTGCTGTCATCCCCAACGCCCCGGACCCAGCCATTTTCTCCGCTGCCGGCCGGATCCCTTTCGATCCAAGCCGGAAAATCCGGCTGATCTCGGTCAGCTGGTCCGACAACATCAACAAGGGCGCCCCGGTCTACCAGTGGCTGGACGAAAACCTCGATTGGTCGCGTTTTGAATACACATTCATCGGGCGATCCCCGGTGACCTTCAAGCACATCCGGATGATTGCCCCTGTTGCCTCCGCGGACCTGGCCCGCGAACTCCGCCAGCACGACCTCTACATCACCGCCAGCAAGAATGACCCCTGCTCGAATTCGCTGCTGGAAGCCCTGGCTTGCGGACTCCCGGCCCTCTATCTCAACAGTGGCGGGCACCCGGAAATCACAGGAGGGGCGGGCCTCGCATTTGACACCCCCGAGACCATTCCCGAGTTGCTAAATAACGCTATAGCTAGCTATATTTCTCTTCAAGCCAGCATCCAGATACCGTCAATCTCGGCGATCGCCGGGCGGTACCTCGAGGTGATGGGGCTTGCAGAACAAAATGGGCAAAGAAAACAATGAGAATAATGCGAGCAATGGGAATCAGGGGATTCCCCATCATACTTCCCATTCCTCCCATGCTTCCCATTCTTCCCCATCAGGCTTTCTCAAGCCTCGCGGCGACTACCGCACCCTTCTCTCTTACCAGAAATCAGAGGTAATCTACGAAATCACTTACCGATTCTGCCAAAAGTTCCTCGAGCGGCGCGACCGCACCGTCGACCAGATGGTGCAAGCCGCACGCTCGGGCAAGCAGAACATCATCGAGGGCAGCAAGGCCGCTGTAACCTCCAAGGAGACCGAGATCAAGTTAACCAACGTGGCACGAGCCAGTCTTGAGGAACTTCTTGAAGACTATTATGATTATCTCCGCGTACGGGATTTGAATATCTGGGACAAGCAGGGCAAGGAAGCCCTGTTTACCCGCAAGCTCTCGCAGACCACCCCTTTAGCTTATGATGTATTCCGTGAATTCGTGGAGACCCGGCCAGCCAACGTTATTGCCAACATCGCCATTTGCCTCATTCACCAGACCAATTACCTGCTCGACCAACAACTCAAGCGCCTTGAACAGGACTTCCTCAAGACCGGCGGCCTCCGCGAGCGCATGACCCAAGCCCGCCTACAAGCCCGTCGCTCATAATTCCCATGACTCCCATCATTCCCATCCTCTCGGAACTCGCAACCACCGCCGCCCTGCGTACCCGTTCTCTTTTTTGGAAACCCCACTCGCGATTGGTCTTAGTGAGCGATACCGCTTCCTGGGTGATTGATGAGGAAATGCGCGCCATCGCGTCTGTGGCCAACTCGCTCGGCATCACGGTTGCCAAGCCCTGCTGGGAACGGGGCTCGCGGCGGCAATCCGTTTTCTACGGGAGCCAGTTCTATCTATTTTCCGATGCATGGCTCCGCTCCTCGCACCGGATCGGCGTCGCCTACTTCCATGGCCTTCCCGGCACCGGGCACCAGGAATTCGACGATCTTTTCAACAAGGTCAAGCGCCATCATGAGCGCTTGAGCCGGGTGCAGGTGAGTCACAGCGAAGTGCGGGATTGCCTTCTCACAACGGGGATTTCCCCAGAAAAACTCCATCTGATCCCCATCGGCATCAATTTATCGCTCTTTCCTCTCCAGACCCCTGAATCAAAACGCACCTTCAGGGAGAAGTATGATATCCCGCATTCGGCAACGGTAATCGGTTCGTTTCAAAAGGATGGAAATGGCTGGGGCGAAGGGCTCGAGCCGAAGCTAATCAAGGGACCTGACACGTTTGTGGCCACCATGGCCGCCTTGAAATCCCGACTGCCTGAACTGGTGGTTCTGCTCTCAGGCCCGGCCCGTGGTTACGTGAAGGCCGGTCTGGAAAAGCATGGCATCCCCTACCGTCACTACAATCTACCCAACTACGCCGACATCAGCGAACTCTTCCAAACCCTCGATCTCTACATGATCACCTCACGCCAGGAGGGCGGCCCCAAGGCTGTCCTGGAATCCATGGCCAGCGGCATCCCCTTGGTCACCACCCGCGTCGGCCAAGCCATGGACATGGTTCGTCATGGCGAAAATGGCTGGATGACCGCCGTGGATGACGTGGACGCCCTCTCCCACTGGGCACAGTGGTGTCTGGAGCATCCGGCCGACCGACCGCGCATCACAGCGGCGGGCCTAGCCACCGCCAAAGCCAACACCTACACGACCCAAACCCCTCTCTGGAAAAACCTCCTATCAGGCTTTGTTAACCCATAATTCCCACACCTCACATCCTTCCCCTAATTCTCATGAATTCCATCTTGAAATTTTTCTGGTTGGTTAAAATGTCGCTCATAGAGTCCCGCCGGTGGCGGAAGCCACAACGCGATGGCAAACCTCATGTCTTCTATGGCTACGACCGGCTCCCGGCCCGCACGGAATCGGCCTCTGGCGGCATCATCAAATGTCAGGATCTGGAGGATTATTTCCCCAACACGCCATGTTCACCAAACCTGCTCTATCTTGTCAGCAGCGCCCTGCCGCCCCATCTTTCCGTCCTGATCCGGGCAGCCAAGCGGGCGGGCTGCCCCATCGTCCTCAACCAGAACGGCGTCGCCTATCCCGCCTGGCATCCCCAGGGCTGGGATGAGGCCAATGGCCCCTTGGCCATGGCCTATCACGCCGCCGACTACGTTTTCTGGCAGAGCGAGTTCTGCAGGGTGAGCGCCGCGCCGTCATGATCGTCGCCCTTTTCCTGCAGGTCCGACAGCGCCAGCGCCATGAGCTGCGAACGGGGGAATTTCCTGGACGCCGCCGCCAGGAGCGTGACGGCCTCCGGGCGGCGCTTCTGCGC
>JBAXRC010000173.1:0-5546 GCA_037131415.1 bacterium
TGCGCCCGCTGCCGTGGATCTTGACCGTCTCCCCGGTGAGGCTTTTCACAACCCCCTCCAACTGCTTCTGAACCGTCATATGGACAGGCTGCACCTGCCACCCGGCATAGGCCGTGCCATCATACGCCACCGTGATCCTATAGCGGGTTGTCGTGTTCGTCATGCAAGGGAACGTAATCAATCCCAGCAGTGTAATCGAGAAATTTCACAGTGAAATCATTTCATGCCCAAGGCGCGGAAAAAATCATTACTGAACCAGTACTTCGAAGTGAGGTGACGCCCGCCCGGTCACGAATTTCCCTGAACAAAAAGCGTGCATCTTGCGCTGAAACCCATTAAATCAGCGCATTCAAAAATCAGGGAAGCTCATGACCGCCACCATCGACACACGCAAGGAACCCGAGCGCAGCCTGCGCCTCTCCATCATAGAAGGCTCCTTTGCGTCCATCCAGACCGCCATCGTCAGTGGCGCCCTCCTGACTGGGTATGCCCTGGCGTTGGGTGCCAATGATTTCCAACTCGGATTCCTCTCGGGAATGGGCACCCTGGCCACACTCGGCGCGGTCATTGGCGCGCAGCAGATCGGGCGGCGTGGCCGCCGGAAACCCATGATCGTGGAATCGCTTGCGCTGGGAAGATCCCTCTGGCTGCTACTCTGCCTCATACCCTTTCTGGCCGTTCCAGCCCCCTGGAAACTGGCCCTGTTCCTGGCTGTCGTCCTGGTAGCGGGTCTCGCCGGACAATACGCCGACACCTGCTGGACGTCCTGGATGGCCGACCTTGTCCCTGCGTCAATCCGCGGCCGTTATTTCAGCCGACGCGGCGCCATCGTGGGCGCATTCGGAATGGCAGGCGCGTTCGGGGCGGGCTGGCTTTACGACCGCTTTCACGCGGAAACAAGCGGCATTCAGTCCTTCCTCCCCTTCTTTATCGGCGCCGTTGTGTTTGGCGCCATCTCGACCCTGCTCCTGTCGCGGGTGTGGGAACCTCCCCTGCACGGAGAGACACCACGGCCCCTGCTCCAGACCCTGCGGCTGCCCTTTCAGCACCCCCCGTTTCGCCGGTTGCTCATCGTGTCCGGCCTGTGGGCCCTCGTCACCGGGGTTGCCGTGCCCTTCTATCAACCCCAGATGATCAAGAACCTCCACATGCCGTTTACCGCCATCGCCACCTACGCGGTCATTTGCGGCGCCGTCAATCTCCTGACCCAGTCTTTCTGGGGCCACCTCATTGACCGGATCGGAAACAAGGCGATCCTGCTCATCAGCGTCATCGGCTGCACGCTGCTCCCCCTGTTCTGGCTCTTTGCCAGCGCTGACTACCTGCTCCCCGTCTGGATTGATGCCGTCCTGACAGGATTGTTCGGCCCCGGCATCACCCTGACATTCTTCAACCTCGTCATGCACACGGCACCGCGGGAGAACCGCACCTCCTACCTTGCCGCACACCGGATCATGACGGGGCTAGTCGCGTTTCTCGGCGCCCTGCTGGGCGGCTGGATCGCCCAATGCCTGGCCGGCTGGCATCTGGCGGTCGCCGGCCTGACGCTTGTAAATTTCCATGTCCTGTTCATCCTGACCTTCCTGGGGCGGCTCCTGCTCTGGCCCGTGATCCGGAAACTGGATGAGGATCGTCTTGCACCCCCCTCCCACCCGGTGTAGAAAAGAGGCGCCTGAATCACATGAAACCGGAAGGAAAAGACGGCATGAGCATTAACCCGCTGACGGTCATGAAGGAACTGGATTTCGAACGGATCACCGGCACGGCGGGGGAACGCCGGGCACGCCGGATCCTCGCGGGATATCTTACCCGGCTCAAGGTGGCGCACCGCGAACACAGTTTCCGCATCCGCACGAGCGACAGAGGGCAGGCCACCCTCCGGATCGGAGGTAAAACCATCCCTGTACACCCATTCGGGCTGTGCGGCCGCCTGGATCTTAGCGCCCCGCTGGTCTTCGTGGAGAACCTGGATCTCCTGCATTACACCCCCGGCCGCCACACCGGGCGCCTGGTGATGTTCTACGAGAGCTCACTCCCCCTCCGGGAAATCAAAACAACCAATCGGCTGGCTGGCCTGATCCGGATCGGCCGCCCTGATCAACCCCCAACCAGCTACAACCTGCCACAGCGGGAATTCAAAGGCGTCCCAACCGTACCGATGGTTTCCATCGCCTATGCCGATGCCGAGTCACTTATCCCTCTCTCCGGCCACCGCGCCAGGTTGACCGTGTCCCAGCGGACCCATATCACCCGGGCCGCCAATCTGGTCGCGAGTATCCCCGGCAGCGAGCCTGACGGAACGCTTACCTACGCGGTTGCCCACTACGACTGCCCCGCGGGCACGAATGGGGCGTCCGATAATGGGGCCGGCACGGTCAACCTGCTCTCCGTGGCGGAGTATTTCGCCCGAAACCCGCCCAAGCGCGATCTGACCTGCATCTTCTGTTCCGGCGAGGAACTCGGCTTGAAAGGGAGCAGCTCCTATGTCCGCGATCACCTCAAGGAGGTTCGGACACGCGGGCGGCTCGCGATCAACCTTGACCTCTCGGGGGAACCCATCGGGCAGAATGTCTTCATGGTCACCGGCACCCCCGAGTTGAAGGGCTATGTCGGCGCTGTGGCACGCGAGGACGGTTTTCTCTTCAAGGAAACTCTGGATATCTACAGCAGCGACAACATGCCCTTCGCCTACGAAGAAGTGCCGGCGGTGAGCATCGCCCGCATTGGCGGTCGGGCGGGAGCGCGAATCCACAGCGCGCTGGATCGAGTGGAAAACCTCTCCCGGGCCGGACTCGAGCAAACCAGCGGGGCCGCGATCGCCATCCTCCGGCGCGTACTTAACGCCCGCATCTATCCGATACGCCGGGAAATCGACCCTTCGCTTCGCGAGAAGGTTGAAAAGTACCAGTACAACAGCACCCGCGAAAAGCCGGATCTCCACTGGCGTGCCGCTTACGAGAAATAGCCGATAAACGGAAAACTCCCGGCCAGCGGGTCGAGTGTTTCAGGTATTGCGAATAAATTCCGGCGAAGCTAGAAATTACTGAAATGCTCGGTCCATGCAGCTTAAGTCTGGCACCACTTCAATGGGACCTGGGAACGGGTTTTGAAAATATGGACGTACCGGTTTTACGAAAATGACGGTCGAGGAACGCCATCTGGCGGCGTAGCGAGCCTGACCAGTAGTCCCAGTTATGTTCGCCGGGAAACTCGGCGTAGTCATGGGCAATCCCCCGGGTGGTCAATTTGGCGTGCAACTGCCGGTTGACCTCCAGAAAGAAATCGCTGGTTCCGCAATCAATTGAAATGGCCAGGTCTCCGGACTTGAGATGCTCGATCTGGTTCATGACAGTCAATTCATCCCAGCGCGCACGATTGGATTCGATCGAGCCAAGTCGATCCTTCAAATTCCAGTTATTCGGGAAGGATCCGGCCCGGATATCCATCCCCCCGCTCATGGGCGCGGCGGCGCTGAACGTATTGGTGTGCCGGATCCCCAGGAACATGGCACCGTGCCCTCCCATGCTGTTCCCGGCGAGGGCGCGGCCTTCGCGGCGGGAAACGGTGCGGTAGTTGCCATCCATAAATTTCACAAGCTCCGCCGCCGTGAAGGTCTCGAATTGGAAATTTTTGTCGATGGGACTGTCAAAGAACCAACTGGTGCCGGTCGAGGGCGTCACAACGATGATCCCGTAGGTATCGGCCAGTTCCTGCACCGGAGTGCGGGCAGTCCAGACCATTTCGTCATCGCCCGCCCCGTGAAGCAGGTAAAGCACGGGATATGAAAGGCCGGACTGCGCATACCCTTTGGGTAGGGTGACCGAAGCGGGAATGTCCCGTTTCATGACGGCGCTCGGAACCTGTACCCGTTTCGGCTGAACCAACGGAGCGGGAACCACCGTGGCATCCGCTGCCCGGAGCGGGTTCATACACGCCATCATGAGGGCCACAGTTGTGATCGCGAATAGCTTGGGCATGGCCAAGAATGAGCATGCTGATTGTCTGAAATCCGTAAATTTTCCAATTCGATTCATATGCCGACGTACTTTACCCGCCCCTCCCCATTCGTCAACCCAATACGCCCCGGCCGCGGCTATTTTCCGGCTTCTAAATCTGACCCACCGGTCTCCCGGCCTGCCTGGGCTTTGCGCAGCGCCGCCTCGGCCTGCTTGCGCTCGGTAATGTCTCGTGCCGTGCTGGTAACTCCTATTATTTTTCCGGCGGCATCAAACTTGGCGCAGACCACCCAGCTCATAAAATGCTCACGCCCATCAACCCCAATCTGACGATTTTCAATTTTGAATCTTTTGGCGTCACTTTTTAACCACGTGCTAAAAGCCATCATTGTCCTCTGTCGATCTTCCGGCGCAATAAAATCAAAAGCCAATCGACCAATACACTCGGCAGGCTCTAACCCAAAGATATCAACAGAGGCATGATTCACAAATACAAGACGCCCCTCAGTGTCAACCTCAGTGATAAGATCAGGAGTTCCTTCAACAATATCAAAATACTGTTTCCGGATTATTTCCAACAACGCCTCAGCCCGAATGCGTTCGGTGATGTCGTGTATCTGCATGATATAGCCTATCACCAAGTTGCCATTTTTAAGCGGGGTGATGGACCAATCCAGGGTTATCGTTCCTGAGCAGGTTGTGCGGTAAAGCTTCATCCGCTTTACCGCTTCAAAGTCGAAATCAGCCTCAAATCTGACACTTTCATGGTTCGACAGCTTGGCTTTGATAGGGGCCGGAATATTAGGGTCTTCAAACAGTCTGAACCCCCTGATTTCATTCACATCCACCACGCCAAACAGGTTGAGACAGGCCGCATTGACACTGATCAAAACGCCATTGGCATCATAAAATTCAATGGCAATAGGGGATTGATCAAAAACCGCACTGTATCTTTCCTGGCTTTCCCGCAGCGTTTCCCTCACCTGCTTGCGCTCGGTGATGTCCTCGATCATGCAAAGATGACGCGGATGAGCCTTATCGGCCACAATCCCCGAGGCAACCGTCATATTGATCCAGACCGCAGAGCCATCACGGCGGAGATAGCGTTTCTCCATTTGGAACCCATTAATTTCACCGGCATTCAGTCGTGCCATATTGTCCAGGTCTTTCTGGACATCATCCGGATGGGTAATACTCATCCAGTCGATCTGCGCCATTTCCTCCATGGTCCTGTCCGCAATCTTGGCGAACATGGGGTTCACTTCATAGATTTTTCCCGTAAGAGAATCGATCAGGGCGATGCCCAAAGGAGCCTCCATGAATAATTTTTTAAACAACTCCTCGCTCTGCCGCAACGCCGCCTGAACCCTCTCCAGTTCTGTGATGGAGACATGCAGCTTCCTCAGCTCCGTGATGTCCACAAAGTTAAGCACCGCGCCATCGATCACATTGCCGCGCGTGCGGTAGAGCTGGATACGCAACAAGTAAATCCGCCCTTTCGTTGACACGACTTCCAGTTCTTTGGGACCCAGGGTGTCAAAGACAGACTGCACATCGGCCATGATACTGTAATAGCCTTTCAGGTTGGCG
>JBAXRC010000174.1:0-5545 GCA_037131415.1 bacterium
GCCTGGGAAACCTCGCGGACACGGTCAAGAAGTTGTATGCCAACGAAATGGCCGATGTGATTACCGCCGTGGAGGGGGTTCCTGTCACACGGGAGGATTCTGCGAAGGCGGCCAATGTGGTCAAGGTGCTGTCCTTGCAGGAGAAGATCCTTCGCCAGTTGACGTTTGCCGAGCTGGCGGTGGCACAGGCCAAGATCGAGACCCGCAACGCCATGTTGGTCGGGATGCTGGAGGCGCTGATCAAGAGCGAGGAAAAGATCATGAAGGTGACGGCGCAGTGCGTGACCCAGGGATTGGCCATAGCGGAAACCGTTGTCAGCGACCAGGATACGCTCGGCTCGGATGTGGCGGCGTTCATGAAAGCCGCCACCACGGAGGCGGAGGCCATGCGGGGCGAAGAGAAGGAGTATTCCGCCTTCCTTGATTCCATTGTCGAGCTATGCCAGAGCCAGAACATCCGGGGCGATATGCTGCTGGCCTCCGAAAAACTGGAGAAGAACAATCTGCATGAGGCTTTGGGGCATGAAAAGACGGCGCGCGATAAGCTGGTCAAGGTTCGGACAAAGTTCGAGGAGATGCAGGCCAAGAAGGAGAAGGAAAAGAACGAGCAGATGATCGAGGCGCTCCAGAACGCCAACAAGAAGATTGAAAAGCTCAAGGAGCTGGAGAAGAAACTCCGGGAGGCGATGGAGTCCGTCAAGGAATCCAAGGACAAGGATTCCAAGAAGTCGGACAAGATGGAGGAGGATTTCGAGGAGATTAAGAAGAATCTCGAGGAGGCCATGCTCCAGGTGCCGAAGGATCTCGATATTTTCGCCGATCTGAATGTCGGCAATGACCTGGTCGAGGATATTTTCTCCACCTTCGAGGAGGTGACGCAGGCCGCAGGATCGGACAAGGCCGGGGGCGGGCCTGTCGGGGAGATGGCGGTGGCCAAGCGGGAAGGGATGCTGGACGGAATGGATAAGGTGAAGGGGCGGCTTGACGACCTGGAAACCTGGCTCAAGGGCAGTCCGGATGGCGTCAAGATTACCACGGAGGCCTTTGACAAGGAGGAGATGCCCAACGGCGTCGCCCTCGCACCCTTGCAGACCTCGGTGGAAGATATTATCGGCGATCTCATGAAGGAATCCAAGGACAAGGCCGGCAAGGAAGATGATGGCCCTATTAATTCGGCGGTACCCGACATGATGGCCGATGGCCCGGTGACCGAGGGTGACGTCGCGTGTTTTTCCGCCAAGGGCAGGTCGGGGAACGAGGCGCCGGATCATAAGGAGCAGGACGGCCGATCCAACGTCGGGCGCCAGGGTATGTCCTCCGGCGAAACGGCGGCGGGGGGCGGAACGATCAATAAGGGCGATGATGAGATTGAGGCGCGGCGGACGCAGGATCCCACCGCGAGCGGTCAGGTGAATGTGGATGGCGAGGACGTGAAAACCAAGGCGACCGGCGGCGGAAAACTGGGAACCGGAAAAGGCGATAAATTCGGCATGGGCGGTGGCAAGGATCGTATGGATTCCACGGAGGCTGGCTCCATGGAGGGGATGGGGCAGTTGATGGTCAAGCAGGCGGATCAGGCCTATGCCCAGGCGTCCATGAAAGGGATGCGGGCGGATTCCATCAAAAAAGCGGCACACCATATCCGGCAGATGAATGAAGCCATTGCCAAGGGGGCGCCCATCGACCAGGTGGCGGAATTGAAGCGCAAGGCGGTGGCCTCCCTGAAAAAGGCCAAAACGGAGCTCGGGCAGGGCGCCGCCTCATCCCTTGATAACCGGAATGAGAATGTGGCGATGAACGACATGGTGGAGGCCGGTCCAGAAGAGGCACCCGCGAAGTATCGGGACTTGGTTTCGGAATATTACAAGAAATTGAACGAAACAGTTAATTGAGCGAGGCCTTGTGCATCCTGCTGGCCTGTCCGGCAGGGGTGTGAAGACAACGGCGAGTTAGGTGTGTACGGGAGATTGTATGGACAATAAGTATGTTTTCCTGGTCGTTGGGGGTCTGTTGGCGTTGGGTACGGCCTTAGGGTTTGCCGAGGATTCCTGGAAGAGCAAGGAAGATCCCGGTCGGTTAGCGATGGAGAAGGATTGGCGGGTCAAGGATGCTCCTGTCCGGTTCCTTGTGGATCTGGACCAGCAGCCTACCCATCCGAGTGCCGGATACTTTTTTACCATTCCCGATGGAGGTATCCTGCCTGTGCCATTTCCCCAGGTGCAAGTGTTCGATGATGCTGGCGCTGCGGTAAAAAGTGCCATCCTGTGGCAGAGCGTCAATACCGGTGTCGGCGTGGTGGTGGCGCAACCTCCCTCAGGGGGGCGGACGATGACCGTGTATGTTTCTGGCGGTCCGAAATTGAGCCTGTGGTCTCCCGACTCGGGCCTCACCCCCAGTGCGCTGGTCTGCACCTATCCAGGTCATGGGTCCCGTTCCGATGCAACACGGTTGAGTCAGTTGGGACAAGTTGAGGCGACGGTGCATTTCCGGAACCAGCCGGGTAGTAAAGAAGGTGCCACGGTGGCCTTGCCGGGAGACCGGTCTGGGCGGCCGGGAACATGTGCCATGTATATGCTCGCTTATGTCAATACCAAGGACCCGGGCGACACGTGGATTTCTCCCAAGTGTTTTTCCGGACAGATGGATATTGTTGTGGATGGCCGGCCGATTTCCATGTCCAAGAAAAATGACAAGGAGGGCGGCACAGGGGGCTCCATCAATCTTTCGGGAGGACTTCACCGGCTTGAACTCTTTGGATACAACTCGGCAGGGGGGGCGACGGGCCCCTTGTTGTTGACCTGGCGGACACCGAAAACCTCGGTTGGCCAATTAGGGGGGGTGCGTCCTTCCGATCTTCGGTATGCGGGCACGTCCATGTGGGAAACGCGTCAATTACAGGGCGATGAAGTGGTGCGATCCGGTGGCGGCACAGTCCGCAATGCGCAGCGTCAGGATGGCGGTCCGGTGGCCGTTGTGTCGCTTTGGCCCGAAAACGTCTTTTGGTTTGGCGGCGAGCCTTCGGGACATATCCAGTACCGTTTCAGGGCTCAGGGCGAGGCCAACCCGAAGGAAACAAAATACAGCTGGAGTTTTGCCGCGAATCCCGGGGCCGCGGCACCAGGTCGGGACATACCCTGGCTGGTGTTGGCGCCCAAGGAACAGGTCGTGACGTTGAAGGCCCAGGCTGGTGACAAGGAGTCGACTTGTAGTGTTTTGTTTTATCCCTTTACGGATGCCGGAAGCAGCATGAACAATGCGGGAACCCGGCAGGTTTTCCGGGAAGCAGCCCTGACCATGCTGAAAGCCTATCCCGCAGATATGGACGTGGCGGCGCAGTGGGATGCAACAATGGTGAATAATTACTTCCGTGTGCTTGATCTCGCTCCCGAGGATCCCCTGCTCGATTATATGGTTACGGTTCGGTGGGCCTCGTTTAGCAAGAAATTGCCGCTGGAGCGGAAGGAAATGTTGGAGGACCTGTTCCTCCAGGAAACCGCATTTCGGGATCCGAAGCGGGCTTTTAAGTGTGCCGGATTGTTTGCTGACGGGACCAAGGTCCGGCAACGGAAGCTGATGATGCAACTGAAACAGGCCGAGATCCTGATGTATTACCAGAACGATCTTGATCTGGCCGAGAAGTATCTCAAGTCATTGGAAATTGAGAGCGGGGAAGTGCGGGAGTGGGCCCTGATCCGCCTGGGAGACCTGGAATTCCTGAGGAAGAACCTGAATGGAGCTACCCAGCTTTACGGGAACGTCCAGGATCGGTCCAAGCACGGTAAGTCGGGCGTAACGGAGACCGAAGGGGTTCGCAAGTTGAAGGGCCCTACCTTGGGCGGTGCGGTCAAGGCGAGTGATTTCGCCAAAATCAAGAAACTGGATATGACGCCCAAAAAGACCTCGGAAAATTCGGACCCCGCACCCATGGTGGCGGCGTGGAAGCTGAGTGCCATTCGCGATGTGGCCGCTTCGGAGGATGTCCGGAATCTCATGGAGCAGGGTTTCTACCTCGAGGCCTGGCAGGCCCTGAGACGATGGGAACGTGAATTCCCGCTGAGTAAATTGTCGAGCGACTTGATTCTCCAGGAAGGGACTTTCTTGATCTGGCAGGGGGACTTTGTCCGGGCCAAGGCGATCTTGTCGGCATACTGTGAACAGGTTGATGCGTCGAATTTTGTTCCCAAGGCCTTGAGGCTGGTGGTCCGGTGCATGATCGAGATGCGCGAGCCTGAAGCGGAAATCACGAAGTACGAGAAGGAAATCTCCAAGCGGATGGAATTCCGGACGGAACAGGAATAGGCGAGGGTAGTGGAATGAAGCGAAGACAGGAAAAGATAGCGGCCGTATTGTTGTGTGCCGCCCTGATGGGCCTTGCCGCAGGAGCCCAGGAGCGCCACAGGCTTTATACCAAGCCTGATCCAGCCGCCACCGGGGGGCTTAAGGGAGTCATTAAGAGTCCCAATATGCCGATTGTCGAGATTCTCGCCATGCCGCCTGATGAGCCCCGGTTTGTCTACGAGGGGAAACTCACCGGGCCGAACAACCAGGGGTTCCTGTTCGAGGGTCTTCCCATGGCCCGGTATAACCTCTTTGTGATTTACGACAATGAGTTCTACGAGGGGCTGGAGTTGAGTCGCGAAAAAGACACGTTAACCAAGGAAGATCGCGACAAAATCCTCTATATTGTCGATGCCTCCGACCCCTTCTTCCCCAACAAGGTGATGCACCGCATGGCCGGAACGACCGGGCGGAGTAATCTGGCCCGGTGCGTGGTGACTATGTACCGCGACCGCGGGGCCTTGCGCCGGACATTCAAACTGATCTGGCTGAAGGATGTGGGGCCGGGCTGGCAGGTGGTTCAGAAACGCGACCTCTATCCGATCAATGCCAAGCCCAATAACATGAACCCGAAGCACCACTATTCGGCAGTCCTGTCGAAAATCAGGGTGACGAGTGAGATTAAGGATTTGGGAGAATTGGATCTAACCAAGATCGTGCTTCGCGAGAAAACGGATGCGGAGGTCGATCGGAAAAAAAGCCGCCCGAAAGAGGCGGCGGACGATGAAGCAATAATCCGTCCCGCGGAAGCGGCGGAGGGAGAATAACCATGGCTAAGATTGTGTTGACGCAGGGTGATCATAAAGGACGCGAAATTGAATTGCCGGAGACCGGCTTGGTCATCGGGCGTGATAATGATTGCGGGCTGTCCCTGAACGATTCGGAGGTGTCGCGCCATCATGCAAAGCTCGTCTTTGAGGGCGGGGGATGGCAGCTCCAGGATCTGGATAGCGCCAACGGGACGGTTGTCAACAATGACGCAGTGACCACGGTGGTGCTAAAGGAGAATGATGTTGTTTCCATCGGAGGAACCCTTTTCATTTTCAAGAACGGCACCTCGGTGTCGGCTCAGAAAACTCCGGCTCCCGCACCCGTTAAGCCGGCTTCTGTGCTCGCTCCCGCCGCCGCTCCTGCCAAGCCTGCTCCCGTGCCCGCTCCCGCCGCCGCTCCTGCCAAGCCTGCTCCCGTGCCCGCTCCCGCCGCCGCT